>PLLX01000198.1 GCA_003141415.1 Bacteroidales bacterium | reverse complement strand
GTTTAGCTGTCTCAAGGGTCGAATTACTGGCATCTTAATAAATGTAAATGATGTAAAACAAAAACATCATTGGGATTATTTTGCCCTATAATTACACTTTTGTAAAAAATCAGTCAAACAACCTATCTGGATATCGTTAAATTGAAAAATGAGTAAAACTCAATCATTTGAATCTTACTCATTTTTTTTAAAATTAATCTCTATTCCCGAAAATCCCTAAAAAGATATGATTTGAATGATGATTCTTTCTTCAGGTTTTTATGGTTTCCCCACAACTTTAGAAAAACCGACTGAACGAGTTCCTCTGCCTCGGCCGTCGATCGAACGTACTTCATACCAAAAGCAAATAGTTTCCCTGAATACCTTTCTTATATCAGGTCAAAAGCTCCTATGTCGCCTTTTTGTAGTCTGCCGACTAATTCGATATCATCAGGAAACAATTTCAATGATGTTCTTATTTAGTTCTACTTTGACAGATTTAAAAATTTAGTAAATGACTGATTGATATCCTTTTGCCGTAAAAGGTGCCTGTTTAGTATTCGATCCATCATATCTTCTTCAGTCATTTGTTTGAACAGTTCGAAGACAACCATTTCCTTAATATCTCTTGCCGACAGTAATGGGAGATCTTCAAAATTTTGAAGCTTTTCCATTAATATAAACGATGATACCAGAAAGTTAAGCGCAACCTGATGCTGCCATGCATTCCATTTACGTGTCTGATATTGATCCAGTCCAAGAATTTGTTTTTACTCTTTTATGCTGTGCTCTATAAAATATCTCTCCGCCTGCATGTATGCCAGAACTTCCGGCGTATATTGCTCAAGGTTACCATTGGTAAACGAGTACTTGATTTCCCATGAACCCTTACCTGATTTTGTCTTTCTGATCACAAGCATACGTGATTCTATCAGGTTAGATCCTTTGTTCCAGATAAATACTTTTACAAAATGATACTCACCAATGAGCTTACCTTTTGTTGTATTACGAACTTTTAGTGTTTGCCATTTATCGGCTTTCAACGTCTTAAAATATTCATAGACCTTTATGCCATCTGCTGTTGCCTTTAGTCTTTGGGTTCTCTCCCCCTGGCGCTCTTTCGTTCCAGAAGAAATAAGTCAGGTTTTTCAAGATATATCTCCTGATCAGAATGTATATCCAACATGTACAGATAGCCCATGCTGTCTATTCTCCTAGCAAAATCAACATCATTACCATAATATCCATCGGCTGTGACAAAATCAAATTTTATTGCGTTCTTTTTTTGTTGCTCTAATATGTTTTCAGCCAGTCCTATTTTTGTCTTGAACACCCTGTTTCCTTTGGGATGCCTGCTTCTTCACAACACTTTGGATCATTACAACATTCCTTTGGAAGATATAAACGGGCATCTACTATGGATGCAAAATCTCCATTGCTTAAACATCCAAATACTGCTACCTGGCAGTTGGCTATCTTCCCAATATTGCCACAATATTGCGGCCCTACTCCAACACTCTTATCTCCTTTCTTTACCCATCCGCTTTCATCTATGATCAACCCTGTAAGTTTTCTTTTCGGCAAAATAGAACTTACTTTGCGGGCAACCTGGTCTACGAGCGCCCGAGCATCCCAGTTGGATTCGGTGATAAAATGTTGCATTTGATTATAATCAACACTTAATTCTTCGCTTATCCTTTCTATGTTCCGCATTTGACTTTTTAAAATTCCTAATGAATATTTTTCAGCCTTATCAAAGAACTTTTTGGTCTTGTTTCGAAAAAGACTCTCATATTCAATAAGATAACTTATCAGCCTCTTTTTGCAAGAGGCTGGTTCGACTTTGGCTAGTTTCTCATATAAAACATAGCTGAGGTACAGGGGTTAATTAATGTAAAGATATGCTTTATAACAGTAGTTTTTAAGACCTAAATGTAATATGTCATAAGTTCGTTTATACTTTTTAATACTGAGGGTGTTGAAAAAGTCAAAGAGGCATTGTATCTCTTCGGCAGCAATATCATGTGACCTCAACTTTCAGAAACTTGAAGATGTCATTATTTGAATTTCCCGATTAAAACATAATTGATAATTTTCAACTAGCTTCCATAGTTTTAAGATTATACTTGTTGAGAAAAACAATATTATTAATCTTATGATATGTATAGAATGAGTTATTAAATATATCAATTCCCAAGTTAATAAATATTGAATAAAAATACATTCAAAAAAATCTATCGCAAATGAGAGTGATAGTTTTTACTTTTTTAATTCCTTAGGGGATTTCCCAGACCTCCAATGTTCTTCTATTTCTTCGAGTGAAACCCCTTTTGTTTCAGGTATATAATAGTATCCCCATAGTAGACCAAACAACCCTATCAGGGCGAATAACCAGAAAACCTCCGCATCTCCTATAATTCTTGTTAATTTGAAGAAGGACCAAACAACTAAAGCGTTAAACCCCCAATTTGATAATGAACCAATAGAAGATCCCAACCCTCTAACTTTTAAAGGAAAGACTTCAGATATCAACAGCCAACCAAGTGGTCCAATGCTTAACGTAAAGAATCCGACATAACTAAGCATAGAAATAACCAGGAACCATTTATAATTTGACGCATGTACATCTGGGGGAATAATAAATAAACCCATGCATATCAGTGAAATAATAATACCGGATAAACCAATAAAGTATAACTTTCTTCTACCAATTTTGTCCACTAGATATATAGAAAGTACTGTAAACAAGACATTTATTATTCCTACGCTTACTGATGCCCAAATTGCTGCCTCATTCCCTTCAAAACCTGCTTTTAAAAATATTTTTGGGCTATAATAAACTACTGTATTTATGCCAACAAATTGTTGGAAAAACATAATACCAACAGCAATAATTAATGAATTCTTCAACCATGGTTTAAATATAATTTTCCAACTCGTTTTTCCGGAATCTTTACAGATATCATCTTTCATTTCTTTGAAAATACTTTCTACCTGATCCTTTTCTTCGATTGTCTCTAAAATTTTTCTACTTTCTTCTTCCTTACCTTTCTTCATTAACCATCTTGGTGTTTCTGGGAGATAAAATGCGCCTATTAACAAGATTGAAGCAGGAATGACTCCAATATAAAACATTGGACGCCAGCTTTCATAGTTAGTGTCATTTGCAAAAGCACTATCGCTCAAGTAAGAGGCCAGTATTCCGACGGTAATCATAAATTGAAAGAGAAAAACTAAAGTTCCCCTCATTTTTGTTGGTGAAATTTCTGCAATATAAAGTGGGACTACAAAAGAAGAAATTCCTATAGCTATGCCTATATAAAACCTGGAAATAAGTAATTGAGTAGGATTTAGTGAAATTCCAGACCAAAGTGCTCCGGTGATAAATACAATAGCTGCAGAAATGATAACTTTTTTTCTGCCCAAAATATCAGAGATTCTACCTCCAATAAGTGCTCCTAATACCGCTCCAATTAACCCAAATGCAGTAATATTTTCAATTTGACTATCTTTTAATCCAAAGTCCTGCTGCAAAAATGGGATTGCTCCAGATATAACCCCCGTATCGAATCCAAAAAGTAGACCGCCAGTTGAAGCAATAGCCGCAATAATGATAACAAGTTTCTTATTTTGATTATTTGCTTTCATGTTTTTAAATAATAAATAATATTTTTTCTATTAATCCGTTTGTACACAGATTCATTGAAGCAGAAACAGGTAAGATGATAAATAAAGTTTACCCGTCTCTTCCCAATTAATCTGGATTGCCCTAATTCTTATGTAGAAGAAGATTGTCGAACTAATTCAGGGTTTTCAATAAATGCATAGGCCACCACATGGCATATAAGCATATGAAGGTCTTCAACTCGACCATAATGATTGTCATGAATTGGAATTACCTGATCTGCTATTGAATAGAGCGGCGTTTTTTTATTACCTATTAGTGCAACAACATATAATCCATTAGCTTTTGACCATTCGACTGCTTTAATGATATTTGGAGAAGTTCCACTGACACTCATGATTAAAATTATATCTCCTGGGGTAGTAAAATTTTCAAGTTGTTTACAAAATAACTCCTCATAAGAAAAATCATTTCCGATAGCAGTCATCCATGCAATACTTTCGTTCATCGAACGACATTTAAATTTTTTTATACCTTCACCTGTCACGTTTTTCCCAAGGTCATTAATAAAATGAGAAGCATTTGCTGCACTACCTCCATTGCCAAAAACAAAAATTTGCTTCCCTTCGATATTTGCTTTTCTGAAGGTCTCTATAAGTTTTGTGACTTCCTTGCTTGGAAAATTTTCCAAATTTAATTTTTGAGAAGTAATGTACTCCTGAATCCATTTTTCGATCATTGTGTCAATTTTTTAATTGTTGGAATTATATTTTTCAATAGCTAGCAATAAAGCTCCAATTACCACTACATCTTCCTTTAATTCAGATAGGCAGATTTTAGGACCTGGGAGCATGGCATCCATTAGATAGTTTGAGATTTTTTGTTCTATGGACTGGCTTAGCATCTCCCCCATAAGCGATAATCCACCTCCGATTATGATGATTTCAGGATTTAATAAATGGATAACATGTGAAAGACTATAGGCAATGTTATCCGTTAGTTCAGAATAAATTTGATTAGCGATTTGACAATTGTTGAATAAAGCCTGTTTTAAATATTTTGCTTCAGAATTAGTATCCCCTTTCACTAAGTGTGCTAATTCACTATCAGGAAATCTTTGAATTGCATTTCGTATCTTTTTATCAATACTCCATCCTGAACATTCAGACTGAAAAGTATTACCTTTTTTTGTTAATCTGAAATGTCCGATTTCAGATTCGGCTATTGCTTTTCCATGGTAGATTGATTTATTAATAATAAAACCTCCTCCAATTCCACTTCCAATAGTTATATAGAAAACTAAATTGACTTCCTTACCTGCACCAATATGGGCTTCTGCCAATGCAGCCAAATTGGCGTCATTCTCGAGGAACACAGGTACATTAATTATTTGTTTTATCCACTCGGTTATTTCGAATTTTTTCCATCCATTAATATGATAAGAATTAATAATCTGCCCTTTGTCTTTATCGACTGGTCCTCCAAATCCTATTCCAATGGCTTTGATATCATAATCAAGTGGAAGAATCTTAGTTTTTAAGGCTTCTTCGATAACACTCTTTATATAAGAGGCCTCTTTTATTTTTCCAACATTGTCCTTATATCTGTAAATTATCTTACCATGAGCATTCCCTAAAGAAAGTTGAAGTTTTGTACCTCCAATTTCAATACCTAAATATGCTTTCTCCATTTTTTTTAATAGAATTAAAATTATTCAGCAAATCTAGATAAAATTCTAATTATATCAAGATCTGATATAATTATTTTTTAAAGAATATAAAATATTGCATGTGCTTGATTTTACAAGTGGGATTTTTATATTTGCACCAAAATGTATAATAATTAATTATGGCTGGCCTACAGAAAATTGATCAATCATCTCATCGAGAAATGAGAATAACTTCAATTCAAAAAGTTATTTATGCTTTGAAAAAAGGAATTTATACAAAAAATGGGATTGTTTCAGAAACAAATCTTTCTTGGGGATCATGTAGTAGCATCATGAACCTTTTGTATCAAAAAGAGATAGTCATAAAGACTAATAATAAAATAAGTGTTGGGAAAGGTAGAAAAACTTCAGAATATCATTTTAATAGCCAAAAAAATCTATTATTTGGCATAGAAATCAGGGAAGATGAAATCCTTTGTTCAATTATTAACTGGGGGGAACATGAGATATCAAGATATACTTACCCTTATCAGGTTGAAATTAATCATTCAAATATTGCAGGAATGGTTTCTTCTGCCTATTTTAACTCACTTATTGTAGCTGGCATAAAACCCGAATCAATAATTGGTTTGTCAATAGCTCTTGCTGGGGGAGTAGATGTTGTAACAAAAACATGGCTCTTTGCTCCACGTATAAAATCTATTAATAATTATAGTTTTAGCCAATTCTTCAAAATTCTACCTTCTATTCAATATACGTTTATTGAGCATGATATACATGCTCAAGCCTCTTCAGTAATACGGCAACGAAAATGGAATGATACAAATTATATATTCCTACATATAGGAAGTGGTATTTCAATGTCAATTTTTAATAATGGATTATACCTTGGAGATAGAGGATTCGCAGGTGAAATTGGGCATATTCCCTATCAATCCCCTTGTGAAAAAGGAGAGCTTCAGAGCGTAGAATCTGCAATATCTATGAAAGGGATTCTTAATTTTATAAATAGAAGTTATGGACTTGAAATAAATAACATTAATGAGGTACCAGATGTATTAAAGAAAGATGATCGTCTTCTTGATCACGTTTATAATGCTGTTAGATATATCTTGATAGTGGCGATAAATATTCTGGACCCCAATACTATCATCATAGGAGGGCCTGTTTTAGAAGTATTTTACCCGAAGTTAAAAGAAAGAATAGAAAGTGATATAAGAAATGATACATGGGCCGGCGGACCTAAAAACATTAAATGGTACAAGCATGAAGAAATGTATGGAGCCTATGGTACTATTTTGAATGCGAGCAGTAGAATAATTAACTCCGTAATAGAAGAAAAATTAATATAAATCGTTATGCATCTGTATCATAAATCAACCCACTTTTAAATTAACGCACTTTTGACGCTCTCTGAATATCTGTTTTTTCAATGATCCAGTTAAACAACGATTCAATCGGTTGTCTTATACTTGAAATAGCCCTTGAATACAGGTCATTAGCCGCCTTGTCCTATTGTTCTATTAGCTCCGGCTGGTTTTAACCGTTTTAGCCGGTGTTAATATTTGAGAATTACTGAAACTTATCATATCCTTTAGTAGTTCACTATCATGATAAATTTTGTTACCAAAGAAACTATGGTTGAGTATGTTACACCAGTTTTGCTTATGAACATTCAAATCATTCTCAGAAGCCGAAATAATAACTATGCTTTCCGGGAAAGGTAGATGATCTGACCGATGAAAAGCCAGTACATGCAATTTTAAACTATAGTAGTATATGCTTTTAGTTGAGCAAAATCCTTTATTGGATATCTCTTTTGCTACCGATGGCATGCGTTTCCCTTAACAGGTAATTATGGGTAAGGGATCCATCAAACTGGTATTCAGATCGCAATCCTGTGGACAATATCCCGAAAGCGGCACATAAGCTAAATTCCCGAACGCTTCACTTAGCCGGTTTATTCTCATAATAAATACTTCATAGGTGGGCAATAATGGAAACCAAGAGTAAAGATGGTCGCTTGTGTATTCGTATATTTGTTTTATCTTTAATCACCGTTCGATGTTCATTGCATACAGATAGATTTTTATAACCTCCTGATCAGTAAAATCAGGATGATTATTATTGCAGAAACGATTACAGACGTTTTATAATTTTGAATTATATTTATCACAGTTATACAAATAGATAGAAATTAATTTAAGTTCTTTTACTGGAGTTTCCTCAATATTTAGAGGTAAAAACGTTGATATAATGATATGGTGAGGCATTAAGAACTTTTACAAGTGAAAACTATTTAATAATTGAGTTTCCTTAAAAAAATTGCGTCCAAATCACGAACTTGGCATTTGACCAAAACCACAAGACGCTTATGGACGCAAATTCTTTATTAATGAACCGGTTCAAGATGCAATGTAATAAATTTTTTCAGGAACTATTTCAAAAAATCTTGGCAAAGTTAAAAAGCGATTAGTTAAAGAGATGATTTACGGAATACAGGCATCGAAAGATGTTAAGCTATCAAATATAAGCCGGGCTTTAATGGAATACCACTGATTAAGACCGAAGATAGGCTGAGTCGAAATCTAAGTGACGAAGACCTGACCTGCACAATAAATAATCATATAATGCGACTGACAGATGATAAGATTGATGACACAATGGTTATAGCAATCGACCCGGGCGACATGATGAAGCCATGCGCAAAAGCAATGGAAAACTTATGTAACATTTATGATGGCAGCAATCATGTACATGCAAAGGGCTATCATCTTTGCCAGGTAACCGCAGCAAACCTGGCTCATGACAGGATTGTCCCATTGTATTGTGAAGCATACTCAACAGAAACTGAGGATTATCCGGGTAGCACCGAAAAGCTGACAGAGATTATCAAAAAAGTCAAAACATTTACAGGTACAAAAGGCACATAGGCAATTGACCGGCAGGGTGATGACATTGATCTTATCCGTAGCTTTACCAATGAGTCCCTGCAATTTGTGACCCGATTAAAAATGAACCGTTACCTACATTACGGTAAGAATACAGCCAGACAGGTAAAGGCAGAGCGCATTAATCGTCATGTAGAGCTTAATCATAAGGCCCACATTTATGTTGCTAAAGACGGCAAAGAGGAATTTATCCATTTAAACTATGGGGCTATTACTGTGGCTTTACCAGAATACCCCGATATCTGTTATACGCTCGTGATCGTTAAAGGGTTTGGACAACAACCGATGCTGCTTTTAACAAATAAACAAGTGAATATCCACAACAATAAACAACTTTGGAAGATTGTCGAAATTTATTTAACCCGTTGGAAATGTTATGAGTGTTACCGATATATCAAACAGTCTTACAACATGGAAGACTTTAGAGTTCTGGGTTATAATTCCATTCGCAACATAACTGTAATGGTGCATGCAATCGCTTACTTTTCAAGTATATACCTCGGAATATCCATAAAATTGATAATTATGGTACAGAAAATTTTTATCCTGTCGAAAAGATTTTTTGGAGTATCTTCGTTCTATAATTATGCCATGGCTGATGGCATCTTTGAACTATTAAGGCATTCTAAGCAGGGAATAATTGGATTTAAGAGTAGAATTGGACCCCATTATGACACTTTTCAATTATCATTATTCCCTGATTGATTATTTTTGAGGAAACTCCAGTCTTTTACCTTAGGAATCATATTGACTGACATATTTAAGAGTTATGTCATAATATACTTATTTCCAAGGTTTTAATTAATTTTATAATATATAATTTACTGACAATCTGTATGTTATATGTTAATAACTTATTCTATTTCAACTCTTAATTCACATTATTAAGCTAACTTTATCAGCAAATCCTAACTAATTTATTTTCGAATGAATAATTTGCCACTTAAAAAAAGTTTGTTGAATCTTTTCAGGATGACAATCCTTGCTACTCTGCTGTCAAATTTCGGCTGCACCAAGCTTTCAACAGGGTCAAAAGATATCTCCATTGAGAACCGGCAGGTCATGTTCGTAAGCCAATCCGACTCTGGATTTTTGCTCCTTCCTGGGAAAACCCAAAACGTCACTTTTGATTTTGGCAAGAAAGACTACCCTGTCAAGCAATCCATCAGGATAACCGGCTTTGGTGTTTTGCCTGAACCTTTTTCCCGACGAGGCGAAGATGTTTTCCGGAACTTTGCTTTCCATATTGACGATTATCTTGATTCAACCATGACATACAACGAAAAGTATTCACTGGTTTTTATGGGCAATGGCGGAAAGCTGGAACGAAATGTTTTCTATCGGATATCGGAAGATGAATTAAAATCTTTTAAAGGCAAAAAAATAAAAGTTGAGATTCCGGTAAAAACCAATAAACTGAATATTCCTGAAAATGGATATCTGAAACTTGAACTCCAACTCTACAGGAAAAAGGCTGATCGTCATCCGGATGATATTTACGACGATGCCGACCAAATCAGAGTAATCCAGATTCCCACAAATCATCCGGAATGGTTTGTTTTTTCGGATGATGTCGAAATACCCGAAGATATTGCCTGTATTCTATTCAGGCTTGCCAGTAAGGATATTTCGGGGCAATGTCATTTTGGAACGCCTTCGCTGACCTATGCTAGCACTTCCTTTAAACTCCTTCCTTTTCAGCCTTATCAGAAAGACCGGAAAAACTGGATAGGCGAAAACTTGTCAACAAAAGAATGGCCCGAATTTGAGATGAGTCTTAACGGAAACACTTTCTTTACCGGGAAAGTATTCGACAGAGCTTCCAATGTAGGCGATTTTGAAGTTGAGCTTCCTGAACCTATCGTGGGGAAAGCTGAGCTTAACATCCGGTTGAAAGATGGTTTTCCGTCCCGGTATCCTTATGCCATTAAAACAGTTGAGCTACTCGAAACCAGCGCTCGCGATTTTGAAGTGGTGGCCATACCACAATTCGTTCATGCCAATAAAAAATTTGCTCTTTTGGTCGAAATTAACCGTCCCGGCACTAAACTTAGTATAAAAACTAGTAAAAACATATCGGCTACCGAAAACGAAAAACAATTTGATGAAACCGGACTTTACACCCTGACTTTCACTGCTGTTGATGCAAGTCTAAATCAATTCATAAGCATTACTGACGGAACACGGAAAATAAAATGTGCAATCAACCAGATTATAGCCCAAAAAAACGACCGAGTATATATTTCCACCGGCGATGATGTTTACATTGATAAAAACTTCAGGAAATTTTCAGATTACATTGTCTGGTATGTACGCGAAGGAATAGGAAACGCCTTTTGCTGGCGGCCATCCGAACAGTGGAGCGATGTAAAAGTTGCTAATCCGGAGTTTTATAAGCGGTCACTGAAAATTCTTAACGATTTGCAGATGCCATATTCCTTAATGATTGAAGGCCGTACCATCACCGGCAGGAACATAAATCCGGAAGAAAGTTGGATGGAGGGCCCCTTGTATATGGGACGCCAGGCACACGAAAACGATGGCGGATATTACTACTGGACCAATTTCAGATGGGAATGGCTATACTCCGACCTGGCAGCCAAATACCGGCCACAAGGAGGAATTTTTGCAAAAAACAGGCCCATACGGAACGAAAAAGGAATCTTTGTTTTCTACGATCCTTTCAAATTAAAGAATATGGAAGAAGGCCCAAAATACTTTGTCGATAACCTCAGCAAGGCAAAAGGACCAAGTATCAGGCATACTGGTCCTTCCACCATGTTCCGGTACCTGTTTCAAGCCGGGTACGAATGGTTGGGCGCTGAGCAGATGTATGGTCCCGAAGAAGTAATCATGTCGTCGATAAGGGGCGCCTGCCGGGCATATGGCAAAGACGATTACGGCACGCATCTGGCCACCCAGTGGGCGTCTGGACCATTCGATGCTCCCGAACATGCCACACGCCTGTTCCTATCGCTCGCTATCTCGTATATACATGGGGCAACACATATCAATACCGAAGATGGGTTATGGAATACAGAAACCGGCATTGACCGGTTCAGTCAATCGGGGCAGGAACATATCAAAGCCCAGCGGGATATGTTCCGATACATTCAAACTCACGAAAGAAGAGGGAACCTGGTTATTCCGGTGGCTCTATTTCAGGGCCGGAATGATGCATGGAAATGTTTTGGGCGCAATAATGTGTGGTCGCAAAAAAATGAAGAATGGAATTTCGGACCCGCAGAAGAGAGCTTTGATCTGCTCAATGTATTTTATCCCGGGAACAGGTTACAACCAATCTACAAATTTCCTACTCCAAAATCCCCGCAGGGATGGTACTCTTCAACTCCATACGGATTAATTGATTTGCTCCCAATCGAAGCCCCTCAGGAAATACTGGACAACTACAAAGCAATTGCTTTTCTGGGTTGGAATACTTACTCAGATGAAGATTTCAAAAAATTATTTAACTTTGTAAAAAAAGGCAAAACTTTATTGTTGACCGGAGCACACCTGAATACAGAATTGATCCATAATAAGCCGGTTGTTTTCCCAAAAAAAGATAAAGTATTAAAAGAACTTCTCGGAGCAAATTACAAAATAGCAACCCAACCCTACGAGAATAAAGTTGGCGAAGGAAAAGTTATTTTCTTCCCTGAAAAGAAATATCCGGTTGATGCTTCGATAAAAGATCGTTACATGGAAGCACTGAAAGAGATTGGGGCCAATGCTATAGCAAATGAACATCAGAAGGGGTGGATTGAAAATTCACCAAACATAGAATTTGCTGCTTGGGATTGGAATGATTTGAATCACAGAACCATTTATCTGCTCAATATTGACTGGTGGAGCGATTCGATAGTTCATCAGGCAACCCTGACACTCGGCAACCAGCGATTTAAGGTTGATGTCAGGCGAAATTACCTTGAAACAATTACCGTTTCCAATGGTATCGCTGTAATGCCAGACAGCATGACTACCGATATTTTGGGAATGGAAATTAAAGGGAATCGGTGTACCTTTGCTATTCAAACTACCGGGAAAGATCAACTGAAGATTTTCTGCGAAAATCAATCAGAAATCAAAATCATTAAGATAGAAAAACCGGGAATTCATGCAATTGAAGTTGTCCTGTCAGAGAAAAACAGGAACTATTCTTATTGAAAATTGAGCGATATAGTTGATAAGGAAATAATTAAAATAATGAAAAACGAAAATTTTGTCTATCCAAAAAAAGCAAAATAGGCAAACAATCGAATGGGAAGATACCCCGGTTTTTAACCAAACTGTTGTGGGTGATTCGTCATGGACTGATTATGCGATGAGCCGCGAAATATTTTTTTCCGAGTCATACAGCTATGCCACAATTTTATGCCGTGCAACCGAAATGCACCAGTCTCACAAATTACCTGAAGCTTATCTATTAAAACTGCAATCATTAGGCAAATGGGAACTAATAGCGGACAGTAAAAACTGGCATCAGGACTAATTGCCTTGAATGAAAACAGCGGGCATTTTATTCTGCTTAACACAAAAGGAGACAAAATAAAAGCAATTATTAATGAGCAGGTTGTGGCCTACATCACCGATTCGACCTATACTCATGGAATGGTCGGTTTAGGAAGCAGTTTTCACCCGGTTGATTTTGATAATATTGAAGTAAAATAATTACAAACTATACTATGACACCCAGAGAACAACTGATCAAGACATTAAGTCATGAAATGCCCAACCGTTTGTGCGTAGATATGGGAGCAGGTGGACAGACAGGCATTGGTGCAACAGCATTGCATTACTTTAATCAGGCTTCGTTGCCGGGATACAAAGAGAAAGTAATGATTATTGAGCCCTACCATATGCTGGGCGAAGTGGAAGAACCACTCCCTAAAAAGCTACATCTTGATGTTGTAGGAGTTCCCGGCTCGGCCACCTTGTTCGAGTTCAGGAATGAGAATTGGAAACCATTTACAATGCCTGATGGAACGGAAATTTTGGTATCTGGTAATTTTAATTACACAAATGATGAAAATGGCGCTTTCCTGATCTATCCGGAAGGTGATTTATCCGTCCTGCCCAGTGCAAAAATGCTTGAATCAAGGTTCTTTTTTGACGCTATAATGAGGCAGGAACCAATCGATGACGAACGCTTAAAGCTGCAGGACAATGCTGACGATTTTGGGATTTCGTCAGAAAAGGATCTGAAATATTATGCCCAAACTACTCGGAAACTTTATGAAGAAACCGATTATGGTATCTACATAACGATTCAGGGAATGGCTTTTGGCGACATTGCCCTGGTGCCGGCCACATGGCGTAAACAAACGAAGCGCATTCGTGATATTCAGCAATGGTATATGTCGCTGATTATGCGCGCTGATTATATTTATCAGGTATTCGAAAAACAATGTGAGATAGCCCTGAAGAATGTTGAATTGCTGGTCAAAGTCATAGGCCATCATGCTCAGGTGGTTTTCGTCAGTGGGACTGATTTCGGTACTCAGAACAGCCTGTTCCTTGATCCGGAAACCTATCGCTCGTTGTTTAAACCATTCCAAAATGCTATCAATACCAAAATTCATGAACTGACTGACTGGAAAATTTTTATTCACAATTGCGGAGCAATTTACGACCTGATTCCCGACTTGATTGAAGCGGGCTTTGATGTATTGAATCCCATACAGGTTTCGACTACCGGAATGGATGCCAAAAGGCTGAAGGCAGAATTCGGCAAAGATCTGGTATTTTGGGGTGGCGGGCTTGATATGCAAAAGACATTGCCATTCGGAACACCGGAAGAAGTTTATCGCGAAGTTCGTGAGCGCATCGATATTTTCAGTGAAGGCGGAGGGTATGTATTTAATTCAATTCACAATATCCTAATCAACCTACAGGTGGAAAATATTCTGGCCATGTTTCGCGGAGTAAACGACGCACGGGGCATTAAATCAGATTTCTGATATGAAACAAATCAATTCTTATAACTACAAATACATCTGGCTGATATCATTAGTCGCAGCTATGGGTGGTTTTCTGTTTGGTTACGACTGGGTCGTGATTGGCGGGGCAAAACCCTTTTATGAACCCTTCTTTAACCTGACTACACCAGCCATGAAAGGCTGGGCTACCAGTTCTGCTTTGGTTGGCTGTTTAATCGGAGCCGTATTCAGTGGCGCATTTTCTGACCGCTACGGACGACAACGACTGATGCTTCTTTCTGGTATGGTGTTTACCATTTCGGCCATTGGTGCCGGATTGGCCAATCAGTTTACCACATTTGTCATCTATCGTATTGTCGGTGGTGTTGGCATTGGTCTGGCTTCAAACCTGTCGCCCATGTATATTGCCGAAGTTTCACCCGCCTCTGTTCGTGGACGATTTGTTTCCATAAACCAGTTAACTATTGTGATTGGTGTACTGGTCGCCCAATTGGTGAACTGGCTGATTTCCGTATCGCACGAAATGCCCCATAATGCAACTATCATTCAAATTCTTGAAAGTTGGAACGGGAGAATTGGATGGCGTTGGATGTTTGCAGCCTGTGCAATTCCGGCCATATTGTTTTTTATATTTTCGATGGTGATACCCGAAAGTCCCCGCTGGTTAGTGAAAAGCGGTAAAAGTGAAAAGGCATTTAAGGTATTGAAAAAGATTGGTGGAGAACAATATGCCCGAGAAGAGTTGATTCAAATAGAAGCAACTCTTAAGAATGAGATTGGAAGGGTCCATTTTCAGGAATTATTCGATAAAGGAATGTTGAAAATTCTGGGACTAGGGATGTTCCTGGCTTTCTTTCAGCAATGGTGTGGCATCAATACCATTTTTTATTATGCCGATGATATTTTTAAAGCTGCCGGCTTCGATTTAAAGGGAGTGATGCTTAACATCGTCATAACAGGCACCGTAATGATGATGTTTACATTTGTAGCCATTGGTACGATTGATAAATACGGTAGGAAAATCTTGCTTTTAATAGGTTCGCTGGGACTGTCGTTGAGTTATGGATTAATCGGGTTAAGCTACCTGCTGCATTTTACCGGGTTTCATGTACTGATATTAACGGTTTTGGCCATTGCTTTCTATTCTTTCTCGCTGGCACCTGTCGTTTGGGTATTGTTATCCGAGATGTTTCCAAACCGGATCAGGGGAGCGGCCATGTCAATTGCGGTTTTTACCCTCTGGCTCGGATCTTTCACTCTGAGTTATACTTTCCCGATTCTTAATGATGGAATTGGTACAGCATGGACTTTCTGGATATATGGAATTATTTGCTTTGTCGGATTTTTCATCATCAGGAAATTCCTTGTTGAAACCAAAGGGAAAAGCCTTGAAGAAGTGGAAGCCTTTTTAAAAATTGGAAGAACAGATAATAAACAAAAATAAGAACAACAGAGTTTCAAGATGAAAGTACAAAGAAAAAATTAATTAGGGTTTGCTGTTAAAGTTAATCTTATAAATATTTTACCTCAATTTTATAGGACTGGTAACCTTCCTTGGGAAAAACTTTGACCAAGATTTGCTCTAGGCTTTCCATAATTCTTACGCCCATTATACTAACCTTTGCCAAAATTGAGCCAAAAGAATATCCCTTCTCATAGAGTATTAAGTTCATTATAAAAAAGATATATGCTACCCAACTCTCTGAAGTATTCTTTAGTCTCGCCCTTATTTCATTCAGATTGTATCCATTTTTCCCTTGCCCAAACTTACCTTCAATATGATTTCTTTCGGCTGCTTCCTTTCTACGTTTTCGTTTCTGATAATAGGTCTCATTCTCTTTATTTTTTCTGCGGCCAAGAGATAGTGAAGTTATTCTGATATTCCTTTCCTTTAGCCAGCTTCTGTTTTCTCTTGTAGCATACATCTTGTCTACCTGAACCAGTTCGGGATAATGTCCATGTAATTCCTTGTATGATTCAACTTGTTTAATCAAATCACCTCCTTCATGATAAGCATCCCAACTGAATGTATTTATTCTTGCAAAACCTTTATCAAGACTAACTTCCAATTTTGAGCCAAACTCTATCTGCGCTTTCGTCTTGCCTCTTGGGATTGGTCTTACATGAGGCTGGAATATGCTTACAATTCTATCGGTGCAACTATGTGTTTTTGAATCGTACATAAGTTTCTGTTGGGCATAGGCCGTGTTGATTACCCAAAACATCCGTTGTTCCAGGTGCTTTAGTGGAAAACGGGATCCTTTCGATTCAAAAACATCCAACATATTGTTTATCTGCTTGATATCATGATTAACGCATTCTAATAATTTTCTTGTCATCTTCCGATGTGTGGCCTCTCTTTTCTTCTTTTTCTTTGAGTAATCCAAGTATGCCTTATCTATTTTCCGTCGGTAGGTCCTGGACTTTTGGCCTTCTTTACCACTCAGGTCATAGAGCTTGTCGATAAATTTTTCGCACTGTTTGCGACTTTGATTTAAAATTCCATTGTCGGTTGGGTAGGTAATATACTGATCAGCAGCGGTGGCATCTGCCTGCATTTTCCCTTTATTTTTTGGGGGGAGTGTTGTTTTTATCTTTTCCTTTCCGGTTCAGTTTTTTATCATCTTTTTTGCTAACTGATTTTATCAGTTCAACATTGAGAGAATCGAAAACTTTATTCCCGGCCCGTTTACTGATATCTACAAAGAGTGAAGGATCAAACACAGGCTGAGTAGTAAATTCCTTCAGTCCAATAAAAAACTGCATATAGGGGTTTTCCTGTATTGCAGCGATCACACCTCTGTCATCCAGTTTTTCAAGGTGCTTTATGATTAGGGCCCCAAGAACAATCCGTGGAGAAATACCCGGTCGTCCAAAATCAACAGTCATCATGGACATATAAGCTGAAGCAAATTTATCCCACGGAACCACTTTGCTAAGCTTAACCCACCGATTATCAGCTAGTAATGAAGTTTGAAAAGAAGTTTTTAACTCTTCAATTGTCAACTGCCGTTCTGAATTATACTTTACCATAAATGCAAATATTTTTATCGGAATTTATGTTTTAATTTGCATTTTTACTATTTACTTAAGCTAAAGATATTAACATATAACGTTGATTATTAATATTATACATGCATGTATTTACTTTTTCAGCAAACCCTAAGTAGACTATTAAAAATTGTTAAGGCTTTATTTACAGGTAAAAAATCAACTACATGGGTGCTCTATAAAACCTTTAAAACTAATTTTATGATGATGAATAATTACGCCTACAGTTAATTGGTTTTAAAAGATAACAAACTTATTCCATGCGTAGCCAGCGTTATTTCAAACCCTTTGTCTTTTTTTGTCAAATAGGTTTTGGCCCATAAGTCCTTAACTGTTGGATTCCCCTTAATGCCAGCAACTTCTAGCGGAAGGACAACGGTTTGTGGTGTATCATTGATATTCAATATGGCCATGTATTTTACAGAATCTTCTTTGTCATCCGCAGTCCAGATGCTCACCCCATTCACAAAAAAAATCTCTTTGTTATTTTTTGAATTTTGGTTAATACGGATCACTTCTTTATTGGTAATCAAAGAGAGCGTAAATTCATCGTTTTCAGGCATATTCCCACCAAACATCAAAGGCGATCGGAAGATTGACCATAGGGTCATTAAAAAATATTGTTCATCTTTTGTAAAGTTGGTCAAATGTGGTTTTCTATTTTTTGAAACGGTGCGAATATTGAGTTTTCCCAATGGAAGCATGTCTGCATCGGGCCAATGACCTTCGGTTACCAACGGAGCCCAATCGCGGCAAAGCTCTAATTGACGTTTCAACGATGACCATTTATCCCAGAAGTCGCCTGAAATACGCCACAAGTTAGCATTATCGCGTAAATGTTTTGGATTTCCGATAAATGCCGGTCCAGGAGACAGACTTAATACAATTGGTCTGCCACAATTAAGGATGGCTTTGTGAATTGCTTCAATCTCATCGGCATGATATTGATCAACAATGTCGTCTACCTTGATGTAATCCACTCCCCAAGAGGCATATAGCTCAAATAACGAATTGTAATATTCCTGTGCGCCTTTTTTAGTCATGTTTACTCCGGTAAGGCCACCATACCAAACACAAGTATCGGGTAAATTAGCTATTGCGGCAGCTTTTGCAGTGGAGTTTTTTATTGGAGTATTCTGTTCAATGGCTTGACGAGGAATCCCGCGCATGATGTGGATTCCAAATTTCAATCCTTTACTATGGATATAATTAGTAAGTGGTTTAAAGCCCTTTCCCTCAGCCGATGAAGGATACAATTTTTCGGAAGGAATAAGCCGGCCATATGCGTCAATATGCTGTGCCGGGCGGCGGTTGGCGAACTTTTCCCAGGAATCTTGGTCGTCGCAATACCAAAGGAAGTCGACCACTACATATTCCCATCCATATTGTTTCAGTTTTTCAGACATGTAATCGGCATTTGCCTTTACTTCCTGTTCAGTGACGTTTCCACCAAAACAATCGTAACTGTTCCAGCCCATTGGAGGTCGTTTTGCAATTTCAGAAAAAGAATTGCTTAAGGGTGGATTATCCGAATGTTTTGAACCTGTTTCGGCACAAGAAATCAACAACGATACACTGGCAAGGAAAATTAAATGATTAAAATGACGCAACTTTTTCATCGATACAATTTATTTGATTGTTTTACTTTAGGGCACCCTAAAAAACTACTTTTTTCGGACATCAGCTGCCTTATCATATATTTCTTCACTGCTTACTCCTGCTGCCAAAAACATTGCAAATATGTTTTCAATTGGCGTTTCAGGAGGAATGGCGTGTGATGCCGCTAATATATAGCCTCCGCCATCATCAGTCATACTTTCAATTAATTTCAAAGTTTCCTCATAAACTTCATCTGAAGTTCCATTGGGTAACAAATGCTGAGTATCTACTCCACCCATGAATGATAGTTTACTGCCAAATTCCTTTTTTAAGTCAATAGGATTCATCCCAGGGCAGTTACATTGAATAGGATTAAGCACGTCTAATCCTATTTCAATCAAATCTGGAATTATGGGACGAATGGCGCCACAAGAGTGATAGGCAACCAATAATCCCTTCCTTTTGCCGACATCAAATATGTTTTTCAAATGAGGTTTAATCCTATCGCGCCATAACTCAGGACTGAGCATCATAGATAGTTGACCACCCACATCATCGCCTGTCCATAACCAGTCGAGTGGAAATTTATTGCAAGCTTTTTCTCCGATTTCAATGGCAAAAGTAGCAGCTTTCAAAAGCAAATCTTTTGAGATATCAGGAGAAGCCAGAATATCAAAAAATGTATTTTCCATTCCGCGAATCCGGAACAACAATTCAAGAAGGCAAGGAGAGATATCACATCCTATAAAGTATTCTTTTGAAAAGGGGATTATCTTATCCATACTTTTTAAAAGCTGTTCAATATGCTCGACCGGAAATTTGTAGTTGAAGATTTCTTTTTCTGATGCATTTTCTAGAGGACTTTTACGGATTTGATTGAACCCTCCTTCTTGCACCCATTCAATTCCCCATTGATCGATATGGCCTTCTCCATCGTTCTCATGGGTAATACCTTCCATGGCATGATTATTACCAACCCATTTCTGTTTAACATCATTACACATAACCAGATCAAAAAAATCTGGTGGTATTTCAAGAGCATGAATAAGCTTTTGAAAAGTTACCGGGTGATACCACATAAATATAGGAATTCTATCCACTGGTTTTTTTTGCAAGGCTGCATACATGCGTTCTTTTGAATTCATAGTTATCAATTTTAGGGATTCATTCAACCTGGGTTTTGGTTTTGATGAGTTTTTGACCTTCTAAAAGTTTGTTTTTGGTAAGAAATTGTACTCTATTTGTACCTTATAAATAAATTGCTGTTTTGCTTAATGTGTTTATTAATATATAACGTGTTATGCGGTTGAAAATTAAATAAAAAAGTTAATAACTATAATGAAAAAAGTTATGCATAATACTGGTATACAGTATATTAGAAGAGTAATTCACCACAAATTCACTTCAGATATGCATAACTTAAAAACAAATTTCGACAAGTTCTTAAACATTACCAAATTGGTTTTTAAAGACGTTTAAATAAGTCTGATAACTTCTTTATATATCCAAACAAGCCAAAACTATCAGATTGTGAGATAATTGCTTTGTCAGTTACCGGAGAATCAATAGAGATTGATAGTGAAAACTACTTTTGGGAAAAACTTAAAAGTGATCATAAAAATGATTTTCCAAGATTAATTGACAGTAGTAATTTCAATCGTCGACTCAAACATCTTCATCCCTTTATTGAGCAGCTAAATCAATGTTTAGCTGATAGACTTAATGAATCTGAAGATGTTTATCTTGTTGATTCTATTCCTGTTCCAGTTTGTCAGATTGCAAGAGAAAAACGAAGTAAAATATGTAAAGAGTGCTTTGAAACAGCTCCGGATAAAGGTTATTCAGCAGTAAGCAAATCTTATTATTACGGGGACAAGCTTCATCTGGTAACTTCTGTCAGGGGGATCTTTCAAAGCATGGATTTAACAAAAGCCAGCGTTCATGATGTCCTTTATTTATCAGAAGTCAAAAAATCTGGATTGTCCATGTGCACACTTATTGCTAATAAGGGATATTTATCAAGCACTTACCAGTTAGATTTGTTTAATTCATGCCAGGTAAAGTTGCAAACTCCCAAAAGAGCAAATCAGGAAAGACAACCATATCCGGCAATCTTTAAGCGAATGAGAAAACGGATTGAAACTTTGTTTTCACAATTATGCGACAAGTTTATGCTCAGGCGCAATTATGCAAAAACAATAATGGGGTTATCTGTTCGTATCTTATCTAAGATTACTGCTGTTACGCTCTTGCAATACATTAATTCAAAGAACAATAAACCAATAAATCACTTAAAATATGCGTTGGCATCTTAATTGCACAACACGTTATTATAAATTTTCCGCCATCACTCAATCGTTAAATCTCTATAACTGGTAACAGGTTCTCCCTTGAGCTGAATCTGCGCTTTCAGTTCATAGACTCCTTTTGACTTTGGCAAATCAAGATTAAAATTCACAATTTGCTTGCCATAAGCATCAACTTTTACTTTCCCTTGGGCTTTAGCGTAGACCTTCCCTTCTTTTTGTAGAATTATCTTTATAGTTCCTTTATATGTTTCTCCCAGATCGTTTAAAACATGCACAGGCAACAATAAACTAGTACCGGATTTATAAGATTTTTCCCAGGCTTCAATCATCAATCCAACCGGAGCAAAGGAAGAACGAACATACTTGTAGAATTGGGGTTCGTACTGCAGCTTCTCAATGTTAATCCATGCGTCAGATGTTTCACCACGCGGGGGAGCTGGACGCGAATACCCCAAGCCGCAGAAGTAAAGTACGCCGGCAGCCTTACGGTAGGCTCTCCAGTATTCGGTCAACATTGCTATATTTTTAGCGTAAATGGTTCTTCTATCCGTATTCGAAAGATTTTTACCCCAGAGTTTTACATAAATCGAATCCGTTTGTGGGACGGATGATCCATCTCTATTGATCCATAAGTAGCCATACTCATTGATAATAGAAGGGTTGTTAAAAGTAAGTGGAGGAGGTTGTAGTGGGCTGTAAACAATGCCCTTTTTAGATACCGTAGCGGAGCGGTCATTTGGGTCATTGTTTGGGTTGCGTACAACACCGAAAAATAGCTTCAGGTATCCTTCCTCAGGTAGCGGCTTAGTTGAATTCCTTTTAAAATAATTAAACAGGTAAGGATGCGACTCTATCGGGTCAGTAGGAGATTGTGGCTCAGACCATCCATTATCCCATGGACGGTTGGATAGATCTAGCTTCCGCGAGAGCTCAATAGCCTTGCCTGACTCCTTACTGAGCCCTTCATTCTGGGCATCCCAAATTACAACTGATGGATGGTTCCATCGTTCGCGCATCCACCGTGTAAACTCATGGGCAAAATGGCGGTCTTTTACGCTAGATTGCGCCCCCCATAGGGGGTACTCATCCTGCACGAGAATGCCTAAACTGTCTGCAACCTCATACCACCTTTCGGGGGGGAAGCCAATGCTGTAGCGCATAGCATTCCAGTACATGCCTTTTATCTTTTGATTTATTTTGATAATCCAACTATTATTCCACGGTAGGTCTCCCCTTGAGGGGTCTTCAAAGAAGCGGAATATACAAATATTTGTGCCTCGTAAATAGTATGGTTTTTCATTTAACAAGGCACATTTTTTTAATGTATCGAATCGAAATGAACGCATGGCAAATTGCGTTTCTTTTTTATCTCCCGAAGTCTCAAGGGTTAGCTTGTACATAAATGGTGATTCGGGAGACCAAAGCTTTGCGCCCTTCATGGCTACCTCAAAATCAAGGATGGACAAACCGTCCTCACCTTTTGTAAGCTTTGCTTTTGCCACGCCCTGCGAGCAAACTTTCTTTGATGCCAGCTCGCTTACCTCGTACTTCAAGTCAAAGGATGAGCTGTTTTCTGTCTGCACTTCTGCCACCACCCTTACCTGTTCGTTTATTAAGTCAGGAGCTACCTGTACATTCGAGATGAATGGCTTATTCGCTAGGGTTAGCTCAACGTTGTCGTATATACCAGGGGTGCTGTACAACTTTTCTCCATCTTTCCCGTTGTGAATCGTGTCGGGAAGCATGAGAATTGTTCCCACCCCAATCACTATTTCATTCGGCTGTCCGGCAGCATTAAGATAGGGCTTTAGGTCGTAATACGAAGGAGTAAAGCAGTAGGCATTTTCACCTACCAAATGCTTATTTAAATAGACTTTAGTGTAGTACATTGCCTTGAATACCTTGAGTTGAATGATGTCGAAATTGTTTTCCTTCAAGGTGAAGCTACGCCTATGCCAGTACCAATTACCCTTACTTTCTTTACTGTTGTACAGCGTGCCCACACTATCTACGCGTGGCATGGCCATGTCAACCAGCCCAGGAACTGGTATTGTAGATCTATAGTTTTGCGGAAGTTCACCACTTGTTTTGGCAATTGACCACCTCCCGTTCAAGCTGATGGTGGTACGCAATGATTGCTCAGAATGCCCATTGGTGCTTAACCCTAAAAGCAACAGCAAAAAATAAATATTTATTTTGTTCATAAATGTAATATTATTAGCATTAACAATTTAGGCGCATTGAATATTTGCGTTTTCAATTTTAACTCAATAATTTTCAATACTAAGTTTCAATTAAAATGTGAGGCTCTTATCTACTCCTGCATTTAATTTAAACGGTCTAAAACCTGACTTAATGGCATGAGAAATGAACAACAAGGTAACATCTCCATTGGGTAATATCTTTAATAGAGAATCAACATTTAAACTATTCCATTCTGCCCAAACTTTATAGTTGACTTTTAGAAAACTCAAGCATTAATATCCAGGATTTTGCTCCAACGTAGCATCTATATTTTTCTCTATTTCCCCATATGGTATAGGCCATAAATTTTGGTAGTCGAAGATTCTATTACCAGTGGTAGTGTTATATTTTCGAGTTCTCTCAACTTCCTTCCCCAGTCGTGTTAGAGTTACTATTCTCAGTTCTTCATAACTAAGCTCCCTCAATCGTTCATCTAGAATGTAATCTATATCAACCTTTGAGGCATCAACTGGAGTTGCGTTTGCCCTAACTCTAACCATATTAATATCATCTGCGGCTTTGTCCGTTTGGTTATTATCTAGATATGCCTCTGCTCTCAGGAGATATGTTTCTGCTAATCGGAACATGTATTCATCTCTATACGAGCCGTTAGCAAGGGCTGTGTTGAGTTCGTACTCACCAAGAGCTGTCGTAATACGCGCCCCATTGGCATCCTTTAGATACGAATCTACCGGGAAGTTGCCTACACGTGTTACTTTAGTTGAGAAAGGATACCAACGTCTAATAGTGTCGGATGGATGTAGATAGCCATCTGCAACCAACCATTTGCCAAAACCTATGGCTTTAGGATTATCAATCCGGAAATCTCTAATTATATTATATTTTGAGTTTCTGATGTCGTTATTAAAGTCATTGCCCCAAAGGGTATTAAAGTAGAAGTAAGTACCTTGAATAGCTCCAATGCCTCGTCCACATTTTGCATCTGTAATTGAAGTAAAAGCAACAACGTTACCTCCTGCTATAGCATTAACCATAGCATTCCAATAGTAAGGGATTGCCTCTCGGGCCATAGGTACAGTATATGATGAGCCTGCACTTAGATAGTCGTACTGCAAAACCCATATGCTCTCTGTGTTTCCGCTTGATCTATTTTGGTTATTTACCCTGAATAAATCCCCGTAAACATCACCAGGCACAGTCTTCCCTGAACCAAAACGCGAATTCATAAGCCCCATACCATTATGAGTAATTACATTTGTTGCCGAACTAATAGCCTGGGGATACATTTTTAAAGAAATATAAATTTCGGTCAAAAGGTGTTGAGCCGCTTGCTTGCTAATTTTACCATCTTTTACATTTTCTATATCGGGAAGCATACCTATTGCATCTTCTAAGTCAATCCTGCATTGATCATAGACCTCTTCACGGGTAGCACGGACAAAATCTCTTCGTGGAGCTGCAATCTCTTCGGTGATCAAAGGTACACCTCCATAAAGATTTGCCAGTAGGCGGTAGGCAAATGCCCTAAAGAAAAGAGCTTGTCCCTTGATGATAGTTTTATCGGCATCTCCAACCTTGTTTGGCAAGTCTAAACGATGTAGAATAACATTTGCATTTGCAATTTGCAGGTATACAGTTGTCCACATCAATTGCGCCGGTGCCCACGTTGGAGTTACAGTAGCACTATAGTTATTCAACTTGGCATCAGGATAATCTGATCCAGGAAATGTGAAGTCTGTTCCACAGTAATATCCCATTGCCAAATCAGCGTTCGTGTTCCAAATCATATTTCTTACCTGATCGTAAAGACCGTTTAATGACTGCTGAAATTGAGCAGTGGTGTTAAACGAATTGTCGGGTGAATAGAAATCAAGAGGAGTCTCTTTTAACCAATCTTTTTCATTACATGCGCTAAAGCAAAGAAGCATTATGAAAAGAATAACGAATTTTATTTGTTCCATTGTCTGAATGATTTAAAATTCAACATTAATACCAAGAGTATAGTTTTTCATAAGAGGATAACCATTATAGTTTAATCCGGAGCCGGTTTCAGGATCCCATCCATCCCAATGGGTAAATGTGAGCAAGTTTGTGCCACTAACAAACACCTTAACTTGATTGATCTTTATTTTTTCTAACCATGCTGTTGGCAACTTATAGGAAAGTGTTACCTCTTGCAAACGTATAAAGCTACGCTGCACATAGGGAGAGAAACCTCCTCCTAATGCCTCAGTATAGGAGCCAATCTGCCTATATCTGGCGTTGGGGTTTTCGGGTGTCCAATAGTCAAATTTAAATAGGTTATTCTGGATCATGTTGTCCGGATTTGGAATTGAGTTCGCTGGTTGACCATAGTAGTAATCGGATCCTCCTTGAATTGAATTTATAAAGATTTTCAAATCCAAACAATTTTTATAGGTAAAGGTATTCTGAATACTGAATCTGTACGATGGGTCTGTATAGCCTAAAATCATACGGTCTTCATCAGCCGAGATTTTACCATCCCCATTTAGATCTGCAACCTTGTAGGTTCCATAAGTATAACCATTGGGAATTATTCCATTATTGTAATCTGCAATTTGCCACATGCCAATAATTTTGTAATCATAGCATACCCCGAAAGGTTTTCCAATGAAAATTTTTTCGGATATTAGGTCGCCTTCTTTCCCAGTATTGGGATCTATTATGCCTAAAATACGAATAACCTTGTTTCGGTTTCGAGAGAAATTGAACGTAAGGTTCCATTCAAAATCGGAAGTACGAACAGGAACACCTGTAATGCTAAACTCTTCACCTATGTTTTGCAATTTACCTATATTTACAGTAATACTATTATTTCCACTCGCATCGGGAAACATTCCATTGATGTTAGGAATTGATACATTATACAATAAATTTTTGGTTTCCGTCCTGTAAAACTCAATATTTCCAAATAAGCGATTTTTCAGCACGCTGAAATCTAATCCAGTATTAAATGCATTTGTAGTTTCCCATTTTAGATTGGCGTTAGACATTGTAGCCACCGCTTGAGTCAACTCAGGAGAGGCACCATCGCCATACAAGTATCCACCAGCTATTGGAGAATAGCCTGTACCGAGTGCATTTTGGGTTGACATCTGAGCTAGTGTCGCGTAACGTCCTACTGTACGATTACCGTTAATACCATACGACAGACGTAGTTTTAGGTTGTTTATCCAGGATACATTATTTTTCACAAAGTCTTCTTCGCTCAGCTTCCATGCCAAAGCAACCGAGGGGAAATATCCTATTTTGTTCTTCTCCCCAAATCCAGAAAAGCCATCGCGACGTAAAGTTCCCGTTAAAATATATCGGTTGTTGTACATGTAAACTAACCTTCCCATGGAGTACAAGCTCGACTCCTCCCATGCACTTGAACCTAAAACATTTAAATTACTTGTTCCTGCTGCCAAATAGTTGTAGCCTAAAGTTTGGTTAACAAAATTGTTTGCTGTAGCAGTGGTAGCATCAGACTCCCGTTTCTCAACGCCATACACTAATGTTGCATTGATTTCATGCAATCCAAAATCGCGTTTATAGGTTACTATATTATCCAAAGTCCATGAATAGTAGGTACTATTATTTTTATAAGCACTACCAAGGAGGGTGTTTGCATTAGGATTGAAGTTATCCTCGTTGGCTATAACCAAATTTTGAGAAAAATTCATCCTGTAATTTAATCCTTTGATGAACGGGATATTTATATCGGCATAAAAGTTACCCGATATGTTATAGCGCTTGTCTAAATCAGGATTTTGTATCATTATCAAGGGATTGATAGTACCTTTATAGGTTTGCACTAGTAGATTTCCATTCGCATCATATGGGCTAGACAAAGGTGGAAGAAGCATGAGACTTGAAAACGATGGTTGAACTCCAGACATATTACTCTCCGTAAAGAATGACTGAGTTCCGACCTTAAACCAATTCGTAATTTTTGTTTCTAAATTCACCCTGACACTGTACCTTTTGTAGGTATCGTTTATTATTAGGTTTTTCTGGTCAGTATAACCTACAGAAAGGAAGTAACTAGCTAGCTCATTTTTACCTCGCACGCTCAGGTTATGGTCTTGTATGTAGGGTAAGTTGTTGGATAGCAGCTTAAACCAATTCGTGTTAGTACCATTATTGTATCCATCAATAAGTGTTGCATCTCCAAAGTATTTTGTAACATCAAAGTTGGGATTGAGCTGAAGCATGTCCGTTCCTGTTCTACTACTAGCCAACTCCGCATCTGATAGATGCTGTATGAACCCTTTACTATCTAGAGGAAGCATATCCTTATTCGTAAGACTTTGAATAGAGAAAGAACTACTATACTCAATGACAGGTTTAGATATTTCTTTTGCCGTTTTAGTTGTAATAATTAATACGCCGTTGCTAGCCTGCGAACCATAGATAGCAGTACTACTTGCATCTTTTAGGACATCTATAGACTCAATATCCTTTGGGTTAATATCTACAATGCTACCTCTATAGATTATCCCATCCAAAACAATCAGGGGAGAAGTTGAACCCGAAAGAGAGTTGAGTCCACGAATAGATATAGAGGGGTCAGCTCCAGCTTGAGTAGTCACTCCTACATTCAACCCAGGAACAGTACCATGTAGTGCCTCCAACGCGCTAACGTTGGGAGAACCATCTAAAGTTGACATGTTAGCTCGCACAACCGAACCCGTCAAGTCGCTTCTCTTTGCAGTTCCATAACCGATCACTACCACTTCTTCCAAATTCGCTATATTGGGGACTAATGTCATATCGATAGTTGTTTTCCCGGTAGCGGATACTTTCATGGCATTATACCCTATAAAGGAGAAGATGAGTACGGCATTATCATTTGGTATATTAATTGAGTATTTCCCGCTGGCATCAGAAATAACACCCGTGGTTGTACCTTCAACCTGGATATTAGCTCCCGGCAATGGGTTTCCGGATTCATCAGTAACTTTGCCGGTAATTTGTTTTTGCTGGGGTTGAGACGTCAAATAGTCCGGTGCAAGAATAATCTTGCGGTCAATGATAGTATACTTCACATTAGTACCTGCAAATAAATCATCCAATATCACAGTAATTAATTGATCATTTTCAGTGAGGTTGACTTTACGGTCAATGTTGAGTAGTTTTTCATTGTAAAGGAAGAAGAATTCGCTTTCCGATTCAATTTTGTCGAGAACTTTAGTTAGTTGTGTATCTGAAAAATTTAAGGAAAGCCTGGTTTTCTGCGAATAGGTGTCAATAGCGTGTACTTGTAGGACTCCTATAAATAATAAGATTAAAGTATTACGCATTATTTTTAGAGTTTTTTTCAGAGAACAATAAAACAATTCCCCAAAAGGTTTGTTTTTTTTCATAGATTTGTAATGTTTTTAAGTTAAAAAATGTCGGAATGATGTTTTTTAAGGAAATCGCGTTAACGATTTCCTTTTTTTTATCCATATTTCTAAGGTCCTTGGTGTGGGTTCATAGCGGGTTAGTTTTTAAAGTTAGTATTATCATTTTTTAATATAAAATGTCACTTTCTCTTTTTCAAAGGATCCATCGGTTAAAAGCTTGCGCGGAGTAATTTGATATCTAATAGGAGAAGTCATACATAAATACCGAAGTACCTCTTCAAGTTTATCGTCTTCAAAAGTTGCCCGGAAAGAATATTTTTCAAGCTCTTCATCGGCCAGTTCAACCTTTATATTGTACCATCGTTCAATTCGGCGGGCCACTTCGGCCATAGGGTCATTCCTGAATATCAGCTTGCCTTCGGTCCAGGCATAGTACTTTGCCGGATCGATAACCGACTTGCTAATATTCCCGTTTTGAAAAACCAACCTTTCCGATGGGAGGATCGTCACCTTTTCATCACCTTTATTATCCTGAAACTCCACTCTGCCCTGCTTAAGTACTACCTCGACATAATTTCCTGCAGGGTAAGCGCTCACGTTGAAGTTGGTGCCCAGTACCTTCACCGTTGAATTATCGGTACTGATTACAAAAGGGTGATCTTCATCTCTGTTCACATTAAGCCATGCTTCGCCTTCAAGTTTAACCTGGCGACTATTGGTAAACGGCAGGGAATAGCTGAGTCTGGAATCGCTGTTGAGCATACCGGTAGTGCCATCGGGCAGATTGAAGGAGACGCGTGAGCCCAGAGGAGCATAGATCGTGGAAATGACCTGCCGGTCGGTTGTTGTCTTACCATGATTGCCCAGGTAACTGTAAACCAGACCTCCTGCAACCAGTAATGGTAAAAGTAAAATGGCGGCAGCCCTCATGTAAATCCGTATAAATTTTTGCAAAGGTTTCTGACTTTTCAAAGTCTGATTTTTTCGGATTATATGGTGAACCCGGTCAAGAAGGTGATTGAGGTCAACCTCAGGAAGTGAGGGATCCCTGAGCATAAGGTCCCAGTCATTTTTAAGCAATTGCTGCAGAGTATAGTTATCCTCCCCGTTTAAAAATAGAGATTCCACCCAGTCTTTTTCAATGTCATCGGCTAATCCGTTGATATAGCGTTCTATTTTATCAAAAGCGCTTTCTTTCAAGATTGTAATTTTAAATTTCTATCTGGGGAAATGATTTTCCCCTTAATTAATATTATACTCGCAAGTAAGTCAAATCTCATGTGAAAAATGCATGTTTTTAACTGGATGATCACTTTTTTGTATCGAAATTATCTCAATGCGTACATAACGTGCTGTTTAAAACCTATTTCAGAAGAATTGTCGATTGTTGATTTTTCCCATGAAGGTTTTGATTAAAAAACTGACAGGTATTGCAGAAATAGAACTATTTATAAGACCTGCAAGTACCTGTCAGCATACCCAATTAACCTTCTACCCTAACTAACCTTTATGATCTTCTTTTTAAATGACACTAATTAATTTATCCTTTAAAATAGTCACTTCAATCCTTACATTTCTCCCTTATTTTAATATTATACCCGCAAGTAAAATGAATCTCATATAAAAAGTGATTTTTTTTCACAGTATGATTGTTTTTTGTGTCGGGATTATATCATTGAGCATATAACACGCTGTTTAAAAGCATATTATCAAAAATATTTCATGCATTATTTTTGGGAGGGTTTGAAATATGATTTTATTTGGTATGTAAGTTAAAAAAACTCTAAGTGATACAAAATATCATTATGCCTATTTCTGATTTGAACACCAATGGTGTTCCATAAATCATAAAAACAAAATGTTTATTTATGATTGCCGAAACTCAAAATAAATAATTGAATGATTTTTTGATTAAAGGAAAAACAGTGAAAAAAGCAGAAGTATTAGTAAGTTCTCGTTGCGTAACCGGCTACGGATAAATTTCAGTGCTTCTGATATATAATTGTCAACGGTTCCAGGGGAGAGACCAACTTCTTCAGCTATCTCTTTGGTTGATTTACCTTCCTGCCAGCTTTTCAGGAAGATGGTTCTTTGTCTTTTAGAAAGTTTATCAACGATTTGTTGGACCCGTTCCAGAACAGACCGGGAGCCGATACCATCTTCCATTTCAGTGGAAGACTGAGAATTTTCATAAAGGGTGTCGGTGATGAATTTTTGCCGATAATTCTCTTTCCGATAAAGTTTGCAAATATCGTTGTAGGCTATGGTGAAAAGATATGATTTGAACGAATATTCTTTTTTTAGGTTTTTATAGTTTCCCCACAACTTAACAAAAACCGACTGAACGAGTTCCTCAGCTTCGACTGTCGATCGAAGGTATTTTAGACCAAATGCATAAAGTTGTCCTGAATATTTGTCATATATCATATCAAATGCATCTATATCGCCTTTTTGCAGTTTCTCAACCAATTCAATATCATCGAAAATCACTTTCACATATAATCAATTTTCCTTAAATCAATGTAAAGATCAATAATTTAAACCTAATTTAAAAATTGCAACCTCAGATTCCTTAATTTACTTAACGAATGATTGCTTAACAATAAATGGTCTTGATATAACTAATCAGAGTAAATAGCAAAACGAACAATATCATAACCAATGATAAATGATTGACAGTTCCCAGTCCGGAAAATATCAGGTTAAATAGGAGTTAATCTATTTCTAATAACCCTGATTATTATCAGAACAGGTAAAGGGAATAGATCCTGTAACCAGAAATTGCAAATGTACAGTTTTCGGTAATTTAGGATGTACAGAAAATGGCAACAAGAATGTACATTTTTCACTTAGTCAAAAATAGTGTATATATTAATTGAAAAGTATACCACCTTCTCGTTGAAAAGTATACCACTTATCAATAGCAACCCGTTGCTTTGGCAAAGATCAAGCAACACAAAACAGGATGATAAGTATGGATACGAAACAAGAGATTACGAGGCGCTATTTACGAGAGGGCGACAGCGAGCGAAAAATTGCTCGTGATTTACAGATTAACAGAAAAACTGTCAAGAAGTATTTGTTGGAACATCTGAAAGTCCAGAAGAAATCTGAAGATGAAGGCAATACTGAAAGCTTGCAGGAATACACAGCTAGTGCTCCGGTTTACAACAGTACAGGTCGGTATAAACGCAAGCTGACCGATGAAATTAAGACGCTGATCCAGGAGCAGGTTTTGGAAAATGATCGCAAAAAGCGCGAAGGACTTCGTAAGCAGATCAAACGTAAGATTGATATACACGAGTACCTTCTTTCCAAGGGTTATAAGATTGGATACACCACCGTATGTAACTATATCTGCGAACATGAAATCATGTTACGTGAGGCGTTTATCCGTCAGGTTCATCTGCCGGGAGAGGAATGTGAGTTTGATTGGGGCGAGGTGAAGCTGACAATTGGAGGAGAACAGAAGCGTTTAAATATGTCGGTATTTACTGCTTCGAGCAGCAACTACCGCTATGGAGACCTATACAAAAGGCAAGACACTTTGGCCTATATGGAGTCGCACAATGACTTCTTCGCTCAAGCCGGAGGTATCTATCACGAGATGGTATACGACAACATGCGGGTAGCAGTAGCTGAGTTTGTGGGGCGCCATGAGAAGCAGCCAACCAAGGCTTTAACCAACCTTTCGGGCTGGTACCATTTTCGCTGGCGGTTCTGCAACGTACGCAGAGGGAACGAGAAGGGCCATGTGGAACGCTCGGTGGAGGTGGTTCGGCGAAAATCTTTCTGCGACCGGGATACCTTTGATACTTTTGAGGACGCCCGTAAGCATCTGGCATCCACCCTTGAGAGACTCAATAACATACCCTGCCCTCAAACTGGGAAAAATCCCAAACAGATGCAAGAGTGGAAAAATCAGTGTCCGGTTTTTGCACTCCTGACTTAAGTTTTTCAATTAATAATAATTCAAATATGAGATTTTTCTTGATCACAATTTTTGAAAATTTGTAAACAAATGTAGTTTTTTCTTCCCATTCGCAAGTTTAATATATTAAACTATCGATAAACTTAAATGTTATGTGTGGTATCTGATATCTGAAACGTCTCTCTGTTTTAATAATATGTAAAATTTATACAATTCAGATATAAAAAATACCTTTTTAATATTTAAACGCCTTAATTGATTTAGATCTAATTACAAAAGCCGGGTGTATTGACATCATTTTGCTAGCCAGATTACAATTAACATACATAGCATAACAAGTACTTAACTCTGGCGTTTAGTGATGAATACACTTGGCTTTTGCAGTAAAAGAGGTAATTATTCCGAAAAACAAGCATTTCAAAACGTTTTACTATGCTATTGTCAAGGCAACTGGCTTTTGCACTTTAGAAGTGCTAACTGGAAACAAGGTAATTATCACGTAAGAAAAAAATCTTAAATCCCAGATTAAATGGGTTCTTCAACTTTAGATTATATCTTTTACATCTTCCATTATGCGGTTAAAATTGTCGTTCAGATCCTTTTCTGTGATATGGTGCTTCACCTTTAACTCTAATCGTTTAAAAGGAAATAGGTCAAAGTTATACAGCTTGTCCTTCCCGTCAGCAAAAACAAAGAATTGTCCTTGCTTTAGACTGGTGAAATCCTGATTCTTATACTTGGATGTTTCCCTTGTTCCCTCCGACGTTCTGGTATCACCTCCAATAACGGAATTAGTAAAGGATCTGGAAACGGTCCTCTTTTCAATTTCCTCGCTTATATTCTTGTAATATCTAATACTATCCGGGTCATTAGCCTTTCCTATCATTTGATATGAAAGGTTTGCGAGCAGGCTGCTGGTGATCACGTCTCCATAATTTTCTTTAGCCAGTGCCCGGTCCTGCGTTGAAAATACGGTGGCAATATTATAGCTTCTCATTGTTGCCGGGATCTTGGAAATCCCGTCAATATAAAAAGTTGTACCCTCATCAAACAAAAGAAAACTGGCTGGCCTGTTCCGGATCTGCATACTGTTTATCGCCGTGCTTATTATAACAGAAATAAAGGGGGCGCTTATTCTTTCATGATCCTTCTGTCATTATCAAGTGTAAATGATTTCAGATAATTATTTTATATAAAATAGTTATTTTCTATAAAATAGTCGAGCATCCTTAATAGTATTTGGGGTATTATATATAAATATACGGGTATAATCTATAATATACCTGAATTGAAAAACTGTCGGGAACATGCTGAATTGGATTTAAGTATAAATTTTTAAAAATTTGGAAAAATTTTTCAGATAGACATTCTGGCCATCAAAATTTCTTTTCCGGAATATTTTTTTGATTCAATTATTGAATACATTTCAACTCAGCCAGGTATTTATTATTGTAAACAGGACTAGCATATTTTGATGGAAGAAATCCTCTCTGTAGTACCCCTGCCATGGCAGACCAGGGGTACCCCAGGGGAGTGATCCCCGGGGATACATCAAAACATCAGATTATGTGTACATTAAGCATCAAAATTCGATTTTTCTTCCATTGTCTGAAAAGACAATTAGAATCCTGGTTCCTTCGACTTGGATGTCATTTCTTTTCATCATGGTATTTCATCGAAAGTGATAATATTTGTACATTAGGCAAAGTGCTTAAAATAAATAGCTTATACACGTACAATAAAGGTTCTAGTCTTGAAATTGTACGACTAACTAATGTTCATGTAGAAAGAGGATATTTATACTGCAGCATGTTTTTCACATCTAAGAATAAGATAATTACAGTTCGTCATACTATGCAGAAAGGCACTTATGTACTTTGGAGGATAATGGATATAGAAGAATACGATGAACTAATGTCCATGAGATTGTGGTATGAAGTAACCAAGGATGAGGAACTTCTGGAATTTGATTTCTGATTAATATCTAATGGTACAAACCTACATTTCATTAAAAATGTTCCGATATTGGTAGTATTACTACCTTTTTTGTAACATTATTAATGAAACGATATGGAACAGGTAACATTAACTCGCAAAGAACTCTATGATTTAGTGTGGGCGGAACCACTCTCAAGACTTGCAAAAAAGTATAAGATTTCTGATAACGGTCTTCGGAAGATATGCAAGCGAATGAATATTCCGATCCCGGCAATGGGACATTGGCAAAAAATCCAATATGGTAAGCGAGTAATCGTCACTAAACTTCCAACAAAATATGAAGGAAAAGATGAAATAACCCTTGGCGAAAAAGGAGAAGATGATATTAATGTTGATTCTCCCATTGTACAACAGCGAAAACTAATTCAGACTATCGAAAATACAAAAGACTTGCCATTAGCAGTTCTGGACAGACTTTCCTCCAGGCCGGATAAACTTATCAGAAGCACGATGGACTATTATGATGCTGTCCGGAGATACTATAAAAGCCACCATGGAAGCTATCCAGACAGAAATAATGTTCTGAATATCCAAGTTCAGGAAGAAAGCCGACCAAGAGCATTTCGACTACTAAATACCATAATTAAGGTTCTCAGGTCTAGAAAACATGATGTAATAGCCGATCATTTTACGACATATGCAAAGATTGGTGATGAACGTGTAAATTTCAGGCTAAGAGAAAAACAAAGAGTATCTGGTATCAAAACCAGTTATGGAGGTGGAAAAAACGGTCAAAATGACCACCTAAGACCGGAGTAAAAAGACCACCCCTTCGCCGGAGCAAACTGACCACCCATGTCCGGACCAAATTGACCACCCAATACCGGAGCAAAGAGACCACCCCCCTTTAGTCTTGCTTTTTTATCATGATTTATTAGGCTGAATGATTAACGTTGAGGGTATTATACAATACCTATCATTTATGTCTAACAATTTAATTATTATGAGTAAAGCAAGAACTATCTTAAAAATGTACACCGAGGGTGTAAGTAAACAATCAATCAGTCTCCGCACAGGAGCTACGCGAAACACGATAAAGAAGTATATCCGGCAATTTATTGCTATGGGTAAGACGCTGGAAGAGATTAATAACCTCACTGACACTCAACTGGAAGCAGTGTTTTCAACTCCCCGACCGGAGGTCCCTTCGGACAAGCGCAAGGCAGACCTGATGGCCTTCTTTCCTGGCATGGAAAAAGCTCTCAAACGCAAAGGTGAGACCAGAGGAAAACAGTGGGAGCAATATTTTTTAAAACATCCGGATGGTTATCGAAAAACGCAATTTAATGAACATTATAATCTATGGAGCAAGAAGGTGAACTCTTCGATGCACATGGAGCATAAGAGCGGTGACAAGATGTATGTGGACTATACCGGAGATAAGCTGTCCTTTGTTGATCAGGCAACAGGAGAAGTGGTACCGGTAGAAGTTTTTGTCTCCATCCTTGGTTCCAGCCAACTGACCTATGTCGAGGCTTCAATGACACAGCGGAAAGAAGACTTCATCTGTTCCTGTGAAAATGCCCTTCATTACTACGGAGGTATGCCACAGGCCATTGTAACAGACAACTTAAAATCGGCTGTAATAAAGAGTGACAGGTACGAACCTACACTTAACGAGATGTTCCGGGATTTTGTGGAACATTACCACATGACAGCTCTTCCTGCTGGCCCCTATAAACCGAAACACAAAGCTCTGTTGGAAGGTGCAGTTAAGATAATATACCGGACGATTTTTCACTCCTTAAAACAACGTACCTTCTTTTCTTTGACAGATTTAAATACTGCTATAAGAGAAGCACTTGAGGATCACAACAACAAACTATTGACCGGCCGCCCATATAGCCGAAGGCAATTGTTTGAAGAAATAGAGAAATCGGATCTTCAGCCACTGCCGAAACACAAATACCAAGCTAAACGCAAGAAAGTAGTTACAGTGATGAAAAACAATCATGTCTGTCTGGCGGAAGATAAGCATTACTACAGTGTTCCTTATCGCTACATTGGAAAGAAGGTTACCATTCTTTACACTCAGGACCTCGTAGAAATCTATTACCATTACGACCAGATAGTAAGCCACACACGTAATTTAAAGCTCTACGGATACACTACCAACGAGGATCATCTTGCATCTCACCACCAGTTTAAAAGCGACTGGACACCAGAGAAGTTTATTCAGAGGGCAACCTTTATCGGAAGCGATACCAGAGATTATATAACCCGTATTCTTGAGATAAGGCAGCATCCCGAGCAAGCCTATAAAACATGCCAGGGTATCCTCGGCTTTGCTTCGCGCGTGGGCAGTGATCGTCTGAACATGACTTGCAGAAGGGCTTTATATTATGGTGACTTCAGTTATAATGCCATCCGTACAATCATCGAGAAAAGGCTGGACCAGGAGCCTTTCGACTCAGAAGACGACAATAAAAAAATGCCTGGCCATCGCAATGTACGAGGAGGGGGATATTACAAATAATCAATTTAGCAGATATCCAGTCACGATAAACCCGTGGCTGGATTAATCCAATTACGAACTTTTAAAATATAAATATATGAATGATCAAACATTACAGAAACTAAAACAAATGAACTTCCATGGTATGGCTACGGCCTTTAAAACAACCCTTGAAGACGGGCGTATGGCCAGCATGACAGCAGATGAGATGGTGGCTTTCATGGTTGAATCGGAATGGGACTATCGCAACAACCGCCGTATTGAACGGCACATAAATCAAGCCCGTTTTCGTTACAAAGCAAATATCGAACACCTTGACTTTGAAACAGACAGGAACCTCGACAAAAACCAAATTATGCGTTTTGCCGATTGTAATTTTATTGATAAATCAGAAACCATTATTATCACTGGCAGTACAGGCATTGGTAAAAGCTATGTGGCTTCAGCTATCGGTAATCAGGCATGCATACTGGGATATAAAGTTTTATATGCCAATACCACAAAGCTATTTGCTAAACTAAAAATGTCAAAAGCTGACGGTTCGTATATAAAAGAAATAGCACGCATCGAAAAGCAGGATCTATTAATACTCGATGACTTTGGTATACAGCCCTTTGATAATCAAAACCGTTCTTCACTCATGGAGATTATCGAGGACCGCCATGGCAAACGCTCTACAATAATCACTTCACAACTTCCGGTATTACAATGGCATGAGATTATCGGAGAAAATACCATCGCGGATGCAATACTCGATCGAATCGTACATCAGGCTCATCGTATTGAACTCTCTGGTGAATCAATGAGGAAACACATTAATAAAATGAATATATCACTTGGAGAAACAGACTAAAAAAATAACTTTGTAGAATCACCCTGTAAATTATGATAAAAATGAGGCAAAAAAGGATGTTAACTTAAGGTGGTCTTTGGCAGCCGGAAATGCATGGTCTCTCCAAAACGATCTAGGGTGGTCAATATGTCCGATTTTTCCACTATAATGCTGAATATATGGCAATTAAAATTTCTACTCGAGTCCCGTCCGCACCGCGCATGAGCACTATAAACCTCTTGATTATCAAGGGGTTTTGTGCTTCCTGCCACAAAATCTGCAAAATCTGCCACAAATATTTTCCTAACGTCTGGCTTTATAATGATTATAATCATTTGAAAAAATACTTTGCTATGATCTACATATCAATTACATAATAGCAATTTGCTATAAATTTTTATAATTTTTTATAAAAATTTTTCAGAAAGACATTTTAGACAAACTGTTTTCATTTTTGGGAAAAAATTTTCTTCTGAGTTTTTATCCTGATTTCTATCCTTCCTATTATTTATGATAAATAATAGAGCTAATACTGTTTTGTTTGAAAGAAATCTTATCGTAGCATCTCTCAACTACAGAGGGGGTATGTGGGCCAGGGACTGTATCCCCGAGATCTCTAGGCATTGACAATTTTTAACTATAGTGCAGATACCTAATCTAATTACCAAATTTGATAAGTTCGCTTACAATGCACATTTGGCAGTTTAATCTAAAACAAAAACAGATGAATGCGGTTACTATTAAAACATCGAAGCATTTAATTTAACTTAATTTATTAAAAATGAAAACCATAAATTATAACGAAATTGAAGCAACTAAGAATCCACATGGTGTGGAAGCTAAAAAAATTCATGAAACCAACTATGTCCAGGCGGCTCATATCTTCTTAAAATCGGGTCAAAAGCTTATCAAACATATCACGCCGGTTGATGTCTTTTTTTACGTTCTTGAAGGCACAGGTACTGTGGAAATTGGTGATGAAATAAAAGAAGTTTCCAAAGATACTTTAATTGTCAGCCCTTCAAATATTCCTCATGGGTGGTCTAACAACAGCAATTTTGATTTAAGATTCCTTGTTGTAAAAACACCTAATCCGTCTTTATCTCAGAACAGAGATATTGTCAGAAAGATTCACAAAACCAAATGAAAAAGGAAGTCATTCGATTAATAAGAACAATTCCTGTAATTAGTTGTCAAAACTTAAACAAATCCGAATTATGACACCAACAGAAGATTTAATAAATGAACATAAAGCAATTAAAGTGATGCTTAGCATAATGAGCAAAATTGCTGAGAACATAAAAGCAAACAAAGGATATTATATAAAAGATGTTGAGCAGATTGTTGATTTCCTAAAAATATTTGCTGATAAATGCCATCACGGTAAAGAAGAAAATGTCCTGTTTCCTGCGCTTGTTTTAGCAGGAATACCAAAAGAAAATGGTCCAATTGGAGTTATGCTCCAGGAACACACGCTTGGACGGGGCTATATAAAAGAAATAAACAGAGGCCTGGAAAACTGTAAATTAGGCGACACTTGTTCAAGTGAATTAATAGCGGCGAATCTGACAAACTACGTAAACCTTTTACAAAATCATATCCAAAAGGAAGAAAACATTCTGTTTCCTATGGCAAATAAAACACTTAGTGAACAGATACAAAAAGAGATTTTTGAACAATTTGAAAAAATTGAGGAAGATGTTGTAGGTCACGGAATTCATGAACAATACCACGAACTGCTTAATCAATTAAAAAGCAAATACATTGGTTAAATTGATTGGATTCAATCTTTTACAAAATAGCTTATGACGTCACCCGCTTTTGTAATAAAAATGTTTTAAACTCCTTGCTTCACCCATATCAAAAATAGGTTTGGGAGTAAAAGAAGTCTTTAACTCAAAATATTCACCTGGTTGACGGTTATATTCAGGTACTTCTCCCTGGCGAAGCTGTAAAATCATATGCTTAAGAAGTACTTTTTGTTTCTT
>PLLX01000193.1 GCA_003141415.1 Bacteroidales bacterium | reverse complement strand
GCCTAAATCGTGGCTTGTTACTGCACCTGTTCTATAAAACAAGTCTTGCCAATTTGTATTATAACTATCAGATTCATCCGCCCCATCGATTGGGTACATATCGGCTGCTGTACGAAGAGCACGAAATTCCGGTCCGTTCATCATAGGGTATTGGGCAAAAATGTTTTTCACACCATAATACCCATTGTAGGTAAACTGTGCTTTTTGTCCTTTGGTTCCTTTGTTGGTTGTTATCAATATAACACCATTAGCGCCACGAGAGCCGTAAATTGCAGTTGCAGCAGCATCCTTCAGGATATCAATGCTCTTGATGTCACTCGGATTGATATCGCCGATAGACCCCGCAAAGGGAATACCATCAAGCACCAACAAAGGATCATTGCTGGCATTCAGCGAACGTGTACCACGAATGCGGATTTGCAATGAGGTGCCCGGTTTGGATGAGGTTTGCTCCATATCCACCCCCGAAACACGTCCCTGCAAGGCCTGTGTGATATTAGACGAAGGCACATCGCGAATAACATTTCCACTCATTGAAGCAACTGAACCTGTCACAGCTTCTCTCCGTTGCGTACCATATCCTACAACCACAACTTCCTGCAGCCCGACAGTACTCTCTGACAGTGTAATGTTAACTGTTGTCTGATTGCCAACAGCAACTTCCTGATCATCATATCCTATAAAAGAAAATCTAAGGACTGAAGCTCCTGAAGCTACCGTGATACTAAATTTTCCATCAACTCCTGTCATTACCCCGTTAGTTGTACCATTTTCAATAACATTCACTCCCGCGAGCGGAATATTGCTGGCATCAACTACCCGGCCTGTAACAATTTTTTGCTGAAGATTGTCAGATTTTATTAGACTAAAATCCGACCCTGCAAAAGCCTGAAATGAGCCTTGAAACAAAAGAAGGCTGCAAATTCCAGAGATTAGCATGATTTTTTTAAAGCATCTCAGAACTAAAATGCTTTTCGAAGGATTTTTTACCATAATTTAAGTTTTAGGGATTTATAAAGGAATTAATACTTTACAGAATTAATTGTAATCATTTGGCAACAGCTGATAAGCCTATATCCGCAAAAGAACATCTGTTCTCCTTTTTCATCATGGGCATTCATTTCTAAATATATTGCTTCTGAAAGCATAATGAACAGATTTTATGGTTGACAAAATCAGGTTAAAACAAAGATCAATCTCAAATTTAGAATATTTTTTATTATTATGCAATCGATTGCATAAAATATTTTTAAGATTTTTAAAACTGGAATACTGAATATCCGTTAACAGACTTATAGCAGATTCGTTTTATATTCCTCTTCATTTATGAGAGAAGCCGTAGCTCTCAGGCGGACCAAGGTAGCTTGCCTTAACCCCTCCGGTATCCATAACGATTTTTTCAATTACAACACCCGGATCGATCATCCAGATCTTAAGAGTATGTGAACCAGAGGACTTGATAATCTGCTTTAAATTGATAAATCTTGCATTGTCCATCACTGTCTGTTCCCAATCCTTATTGCCATTCATTGCGCTAAAATCTTTTGGAACAACAACAACCAGCCGGGGATCCTCTTCATCAAATGATAGGCCGATTTTAAGATCTCTTCCAGAGAGGAAGTTAAGGGTTGGTGAAAGAATGATCCTTATACCTGCCTCTCCTGAAGAGAAGAGGTAAATCCCATATTCAAGACATGGGGCATCTTTCCCCGGTATAGCAGAGGGAGCATCCGTAAATGCTGTGGCACGCATTCCCGAGAGGGTCCTGCCATAGTCTTCTATCTTCTCCCATTTCCTGTCTGCTGTATTAATTATTGAAGTGTAATGTTCTGCTTCAATTGAAACGTATCCTTCAGCCTCAACAAACCCTTTAATAACCTCCGACTGCTGATGGGAAGGGTTAAATACTGACATGCCGACTTTAACTTCTGTGCCGGCACCTCTGATTTTTATAGTCCCGCTTTGAGTACCGGCAGGAAGTTTTTTCCAGTCAACATTTACTGTTATTCGTTTTTCGGTGATTATTGATCCTGCTGTATCCTTCAGAAGAATCCAGGGTTGATCACTTGTTATTGAGAATGAAAATGATCGACTTCCTTTATTGAAGATCTCTACGTATCTTTCCTGCCTGTTAAAAACATCAAATGAAGGAAGAACAGCAGCCTCGTTTGTACCAGGCCATACTTTCTCCGTACCTTCCAGTGTAACACCCATTTCAGCAGTATCAGGAATCTGGATCCTGTAAAGGGGCAAAGCATCCAGACTGTTTACACGGGGGTCAGCCCAGTTTTTGTATCCCAGATGAGTCTGGTCCATAAAATGGTTCCATTTGCCGTCTGCAAACTTCCGATTGTAATAGCCCATCAGGCTTGTATCTGCCCTGAAGAGCATTTCGGTCTTTTCTGCCAGTTCATTGGTTGTTGCTCTTCCCTGTCTCGCATATAGCGCATTCTTCCCCGCTGTGTAGTACAATTCGTTCACGATCGAGCTGGCTTTAACGGGAAACAAGACCAGATGATAAAATGAATCGTGCATTTCAATCGGCAGACGATTATCGATTTGCTCAGCTTTTTCTGCCAGTATTTTGAAATCTGTAACAATTTTTTCTGCTTCTCCGTAGCTGACAAGGCTGTAAGTGGATGGACCAAGCAGCTCTGGTTTGCGACGGCCATTATACTTTGCGGTTTTCGATATAATATCAGCAATTTCCTCCGGGAAGGCAGGTCCGAACGTCCTTTCAGCCCACCTTTCTGTAAAACCCTTCATGTCAGAAGCAGTATGAGCTCCAGTGTTCCATGCCAGGGAAAGGAAGTATTCAATGGGAAATTCATAGCCCCGGAAATGACCAACATTAACAATCCAGATCCTGTCGGCACCATATTGTTTTGCAAGGGCCATCTGATCCCAGATTTTAGGGATAGGGTTTGTATTTATCCACTGGTAGCTTCGGGGTCCACCATGATAATCAAAGTGATAATATATCCCTGCGCCTCCGGTCCTGGTCCGTTCCCCGGATGTTGGCAATCTTCTCAGGTTTCCCCAGTTATCCTCGGCCCAAAGCAAAGTTACATCGTCAGGTACTCTCATACCTGCATTGTAGTAATCCAGAACCTCCTTATAAAGGCACCAGAGCTGAGGTATCTTAGTCACATCCGGGTTAATCTCTTCAGAAAGTATTTTTCTCTGGACATTTACGATCTTTTCAAGCTTGTCTATATTATTCCTGGGGCCTCCAGGTCCCATCTCGGTATCATCTGCACCTCTGAGCCCGATGGTTATAAGGGATTCAAAGTTCCGGTTGCGTTTTATCCCATCACGCCAGAATTTTGCAAGAGTGTCAGAATGTTTTGTCCAGTTCCAGCTGCCAAGAGTCTGAAGGTAACGGCGGTCCCATTCCTTCTGTGCCCTGAGCATGGGTTCCTGATGTGAGTTTCCCATAACTATGCCATATTCGTTTGCAAGGGCAGCATTTAATGAATCATCCTCATTAAATGCGTTGTTCCACATGGCAGGCCACAGGTAGTTAGCCTTCAGCCGGAGCAGCAACTCAAAAATCCTTGAATAGAATTCATGTCCATAGTTTGCAACACCAGGAGGAACAGGAGGTTTTGCAGACACAGGGACCATCCCGTATTTCCAGGCGACCCAGTTGGTGAGAGCCGGAGCTTCATCATTAAGGAAGATGCCACGGTATTTTACTGAAGGCTCACCATAAACCAGGCGTTCCGGAGAAACAAAGAGATCTTTACTTTTCTTCGCGGGAACATCCGCCCACCAATACCATGGAGAAACACCTATTACACCTGAAATTTCGTAAATCCCGTAGATTGAGCCGCGTTTATCGCTTCCGGCAATTACAAGTCCCTTTTCCACCCCCGGGAATGGTTTGTCAACAACCTGAATTACAAACGATTCCCATTTACCTGAAATGTCGTCAACCCGGATTTTTCTTCTTTTTACAAGATCTTCAATCAAAGGACTCTTTCCAATAGTACCCACTATTATCACATCAGAATGAGAACGTTTCTTATTAATTGACAGCACAGGCAAATTACCGGTAACAGTTTTTATGTCCCCCTGAAGATCTTTGAATGCCCTGATTACCCCTGGATCATCCTTTTCACTTATAAGCATTTGAGCAGATCTACCCCCGGATGAGATCGTAAAACTTCCTGATTCTTTCTGCGTAGAAATATTAAGTCTTCCTGTCTGAGAGCTCACGACACCGGGCAGAATGAAAAGGAGAAAACTCACAAAAGCTACTCTTGCCATATTTTGGTTCCGGATCTATAAGGTTTTTTCCATCCTTTATTATTCAACACTAAGTTCTGTCATCTGGAGATCGGTATCTCTTGATGAACTTCCAGTCATTACCTCGAAAACACCGGGTTCAACCACAAAATTCATTTCTATGTTGTGGAAAGCAAGCTTTTCCGGATCTATCCCGAAAGTAACCATTTTTGTTTCCCCTGCATTCAATGAAATCCGCTTGAATCCCCTGAGTTCTTTCACAGGCCGGGTAACTGAACTCACCTTGTCCCTTATGTACATCTGGACGATTTCTTCCCCTGCTGCCTTACCTGTATTTGTGACCTCGACCTCGACTGTCGTTGATTCATTCCTGCCTATCGAGCTCCTGATAAGACGTGGGCTGCCATATTTGAAATCAGTGTAACTGAGGCCGAATCCAAAATGATACAATGGATTGATATCCTGTGATATATAGTCAGCGAACTGCGCACTCGGCTTATGATTGTAATACATTGGCAGCTGTCCAACAGATTTAGGAAATGTAATAGTAAGCTTTCCGGAAGGATTAACATCGCCGAAAATAATGTCGGCAGCAGCTTTTCCTGTCTCCTGACCCATATACCAGCCTTCAATAATTGCATCTGCCTTATCAGCCAGCATGTTTATCGAAAGCGGGCGTCCGTTCATAAGGTAAACTATGACCGGTTTCCCAAGTTTAATTATTTGGTCTGCAAGTTCATTTTGTTCCCCGTAAAGGTCAAGGGTCATGTTATCACCGATGTGATTTTTTGACCAGCCTTCACGGCAAAGGTGTTCATTTTCACCGATGGCAAGGATGATGATCTCCGCTTGACGGGCTATACTTACCGCCTCGCTTATGAGTTTGAGGTTTTCATCTCTTGATGCAAATATTATCTCGTCTGATTTCCAGTTAAAATAGCTTGTCGATGTATTAGTTGTAAGCCTGCAGCCCTGTGCAAAAAGCACCTCAGCTGACGATCCAACCTTATCTTTAATGCCCTGCAACAGACTTGTTTTTCTGTGAGGTTCTCCCGAATAGCCTCCAAACCACAGGTCATTTGCACAAGGTCCAATAACTGTGATCTTCCTGTGTTTACCGATAGAAAGGGGCAGCAGCTTATTATTTTTCAGTAAAACAATCGACTCATGGGCTGCTTTAAGGGCTAGCTGAGTGTGTGCATCCGCCCTGCTGACTCTCTCGGCTATCTCCTCATCAACATATGGATTTTCAAAGAGCCCCAGCTCGAACTTCATTGTAAGAACCTGCCTGACCGCCCTGTCAATATCGCTGAGCTTTACTTTTCCCTCCTCCAGAAGCTCCGGGAGGAATTTATAAAGATTCCCCTGGGGAAATTCATACTGAACACCCGAATTAAATCCGGTCATAGCAGCTTCCTTCTGGTCATTCACAACAAAATGTTTGTTGAAAAGCTGATCTATCCCATAATAATCCGAAATTATCATGCCGTTATAGTGCCACTCGTTACGCAGCAGGTCTTTAATAAGCCATTTGTTTGCATGGGAAGGGACTCCGTCAACCTCATTATAAGAAGGCATAACAGATGCAGGTTTTGCATAATCTATACACATCTTGAATGGAGGGAGATGATAATCCCTTAGAACGCGCATTGAGTGGTTTGCGGGGCCCTGATTCTGACCCCCTTCCGATTCTCCATGTCCTGCAAGGTGCTTCAGCGTGGCAGCGACATGCCCTTCCGCAATTGTGCCGTTGTCGGTCCCCTGTAATCCTTTTACTGCAGCGCATGAAAGACGTCCGTTAAGGTATGGATCTTCGCCGTATGTCTCCTCAACCCTTCCCCAGCGGGGATCACGGCATACATCAATTACAGGAGACAATGCATGATGTGTGCCTCTCGATCTCATTTCATTTGCCACAACACCATATGCCTTTTCAAAAAGGTCAGGATCCCAGGAACATCCAAGACCTATCGCTTGTGGAAAAACTGTCGATTCGGGCCTCATCATTCCATGCTGACCCTCATCAACAAAAATGGCCGGGATACCAAGCCTGGTTTCTTCTGTGAGAAATTTCTGGATCGTATTTCTCATTCTTACAGTATCCCTGATATTCAGAGGGGAAGGATGAACGGAATGACATCCGTTACCGAAGATCTCCTGCATTTTCACCGGGTCACTCAGTTCTTCGGGTTTGAAATCTTGCACGCCGCCATTCCAGATTCCCATAAGCTGGGCTGTTTTTTCTTCTATAGTCATCCTTTCCATCAGGTCAGCAACACGTTCCTCTGGTTTCAACGCCGGATTAAGATAGGGAGTATTTGCAATTCTCATATTATAATTATTTATTAATTCTATCACATTGATTTTAAAGATCTTCTACTAGTTTTTTGCAGTTTTGATTACCGAATAGAAAGCCTTTTTAGGTTTGTAATTTCTGTCGAATAAAAGCGGATAGTTTGTTCTTCCTTTTATTGGCCAGTCATTCTTCCATGAGTATCCGTCGTGCACCCCCCAGAATGTCACTCTGGTCACTGCGTCCTTATGCTTCATGAGTACTCCGAACAAATCTGCATACCGTTGTGCCAGCTGGTTGGAGACGGAATCAGGCAGACCTGCAGGGTATGGATTTAATGTCTCCAGGTAACGGGCTTGTTGCGATACATCAGCTCCGTAAACCTCAGGAGGAGTAGGGAGAACATTCACCTCCATCTCCGTTATCATTACTTTAAGCCCCAGAGATGCGTATTTACTTATGCTCTCGTCAATTACATTCAGCTTAGGAGAGTCAAGGTGCCAGTGTCCCTGGATGCCAACGCCATCTATTTTAACTCCTTTCTGTTTAAGGTCTTTAATGATTGGAAGAATGCCTTCCCTCTTAGCTGGTAGTTCGTTGTTATAGTCATTATAGTACAGCTCGGCCCAGGGGTCAGCAGCATTGGCAAATTCGAAAGCCAGCTGGATATAATCTTTACCGATTATCTCAAGCCATTTCGATTTGCGCAGGCTGCCATCTTCATCAACAGCCTCATTCAACACATCCCAGCCTTTTACCCTGCCTCTAAAATGACCCACAACAGTAAAAATATGTTCTTTCATCCTGCTAATTAGGGCGTCGCGCGTCAAAGGGTTACCCAGAGAATCCTGAAAGACCCAGTCGGGTGTCTGTGAATGCCAGACCAGTACGTGCCCAACGACAAACATTTTATTTGCAAGGGCAAATTTTACAATACTGTCGGCAACAGCGAAATCATACTTTCCAGGCACGGGATGAATTCTTTCCCACTTCATTGCATTTTCAGCTGTGACTGAATTAAAATTTGCAGCAATAAATGGTTTTGCCTTCAGGTCAGTGCCATTTATCTGGGTAACATTCATGCAGGTGCCTATAAGGAAAGCATCCGAAAAAACATCTTTTAATCCCGGATCTTTCTTTTTACAGGATAATAATGAAAAGGTCAGAAAAAGGATTGAAAGAAAATACCTTACAACAGGGGAAAATGAATTTTTCATAGTCGTAAAATACAATTTATGGTTTTTGTATTAAGCATAGTTTTTCCGGCGCTCTGCCAGTTCATACTGCATTTTATCCTCTACATTTTTGTTTATCCCATAGATAAAAAGAAGGACCACACAAAGTATGATAGCTATTGCAGGATAGATGCTTATCGTAAGTCTGATACCCCGTATTGCATCAGGACTCTGCGCAACATTTGGAACATATCCGGAGTGTGAGAGCAGATAACCTGCCAGCGCCCCTCCGAATGCCATACCAACCTTCAACCCGACCACTATGCCTGCGAAAACGATTCCTGTGGCACGGCGATTATTTTTCCATTCTGAATAATCTGCGACGTCGGCCATCATTGCCCATGGCAAAGGCATTGTCACTCCCCATGAAAAGTTAAAGAGAACGGAGAGCAGGAAAGCAAGACCGACTGCTCCAGGGGGTAAGAAAGCAAAGAGAATTGCAACGATTCCTGCGACGCCAAGCCATATCCTGAAGACATCGCGTTTACCATACTTTCGTGCAAGCGAATTTGAAAGGGCTATTCCCAGTATGGCGGCAAGCTGGCTTATAATATTGATCACACTGAAGGTGTTCCCTGCTATATCAGTATTTGCACCTGTCATTCCAACAAGACTTAAAAGTCCAAACAGGATCTTATCCGCATTAATAAGAAATGCATGCTGACTGTCAGGGTTAAGATAATATTTAAAGAAATAAAGAAGGATGCTGTTTCGCATTGAAAGGAAGATGAACATAAACAGGAATACGAAAAACATCAGTACCCATTGCCGGTTTTTCAGCAGATCTGAAAGATCCTGCCTGAGAGACGATTTTTGGCTTGGGGGAGGGACTATTCTTTCCTTTGTCGTAAAGAATGTTACAAAAAGGAAAATTATGGCGAGGGCAGAGAAGATCCCCATTGTGATCTGGTAACCTTTACTGCTGTTGCCCTGTCCAAAGTGGTTGACCATTGGCAGAGTAAATCCCTGAATAGCAATTGTTGCAAGAGTCACAACCACAAATCTATAAGAGGAGAGGCTTGTCCTTTGAGCCATGTTCCCGGTGATTACTCCGCTCAAGGCAGAATAGGGATTGTTATTTGCTGAATAAACTGTCAGCAGCAGGAAATAGGTTATATAGGCATATATAATCTTACCTGCAGCGCTAAAATCGGGTGTTGTAAAAGCAAAGTATCCAAGGATCCCAAATGGAACAGCCGTCCATAATATCCATGGTCTGAATTTACCCCATCTTGTTTGTGTCCTGTCAGCCAATGCCCCGAAAACAGGGTCACACACAGCACCCCATAATCTTGCGATCAGGAACAGGGTTGCTGCAGCAGCCGCTGAAAGCCCAAATGTGTCAGTGTAAAAACTGAGCTGTAAAAGCATGAATGTCTGAAAGATAAAGTTAGCAGCCCCATCTCCGAGACTGTAACCTACCTTCTCCCTGACAGAAAGTTTTCCGGTTTCTGTTTGCATAAATTCAATAGTTCAGGTATATATATAAAGTATAACCGAATCAGGATTTAGAGCCGGAATTTCGCTACCCGGCCAAATACATGTTGTAAAACCAAATAAATTTAAATAAAAGATTTTATTTTGCAACCGATTGCAAAATATATTTGAAAATATTTCTATAATATCGGTTTTATTTGTTATTTTGAATAATTATGGTAGCAGCAAAGAAAAAAGGAGAAATAACGATATATGATATTTCCAGAGCTCTGAATATATCGGCCTCGACTGTTTCAAGAGGGCTGAACAACAACCCCCAAATAAGGAAGGAGGTTCGCAGGAAAATTATTCAGGTCGCAAATGAAATGGGGTATCGGCCGAATAAATTTGCTTCCAGCCTCAGGCTCAAAAGAACCCGGTCGCTGGGAGTTGTTATACCCAGGATCGACAGTCATTTCATGTCCACTGTTATTTCCGGAATGGAAAAAGTGGCAAAACAGAAAGGATACCAGCTGCTTATCAGTCAGTCTGAGGAATCAGTATCCCTTGAAACTGAAAATATACAGGCGTTGTTTAACAGCCGCGTCGACGGCTTCCTTGTTTCTCTTTCCTGTGAAACAAAAAACCTGGATCATTTCCAGAGTGTTTTCAGGAAAGATATTCCGATACTTTTTTTTGACAGGGTTTTTTACCAAAGCAATTGCATAAGCATCGTAATTGACAATTTTAAGGCCGGATATGATGCCACACAACATCTTATCGATCAGGGATGCAGGAAGATAGCATGCGTTACGGGGAGTCTTAACCGAAATGTTTACAATGACAGGTTACGAGGCTTCAAGCAGGCTTTGAGCGACAATTCTGTCCCGTATGATGAAAACCTTCTGATAGTCTCAAACCTGAGTTACAACTCAGGGGAAATGATCGTAAGGGAACTCATGAAACGTGAAGCCATGCCTGATGGAATTTTCACTGCCAATGACAGCTCTGCAGTTTCGACAATCTGTGAACTTAAGAAAGCCGGCTTCAGGATACCGGAAGATATTGCAATTGTCGGCTTTAATGATGATCCTGTCTCAAAGGTAGTTGAACCCAATCTGACAACTGTTCATTATCCCGGCAGAGAAATGGGAGAGATTGCTGCGTCTTCCATGATTAAAATTCTGGAAGGCACTCAGTTCGAAAAGGTAAATACAATAATTCTTAATTCGGAATTAATAGTACGGCAATCATCAGTCAGGTTGGTTAATAACAGGATTAAAACAGATGTGCATAATTGAAAACTTGAATTTTTGCTCCTATTACCTTGTCTGGTTTCTAATCTGGTGTTCCGGGAATTTGAATTGAGTTGGGAATTTAGAATTTGTAAGCCATGAAAGAAATACATTGGGAAAACCTGATAAAAATCATTGAAGGGGAGGTCACAAAGGAAAAACCTGTGGGTTTTATAGTTGACAGTCCCTGGCTGCCTAAATGGTATGGTTCAAGCATAATCGATTACTATGCTGATCCTGAGATCTGGTTCAAGTCAAACATGCAGGTAATGAAGGAATTCCCCGAAGTAATGTTTTTACCAGGTTTCTGGGCTGAATTTGGTATGTGCACCGAGCCCTCAGCGTTCGGTTCCAAACTTGTCTGGAGTGAAACTGATTTTCCGCACCCAAATAAAATCAGTGTTAATCCTGGTAACATCTCTGGTCTGTTAAAACCTAATGTAAGAACGGACGGTCTTCTGCCATTTGCGATAAACCGGATGCAAAGATATGAGGACAAGATAAAGCAGAACGACTGCAGGTTCAGGTTTGCGACTAGCCGGGGTCCTTTGAATATCGCCTCGTTCCTGTTTGGTATGACCGATTTCCTCTTGGCCCTTGCCATTACACCCGAAGAGGCGCAGAAGGGGTTGACTACCATTACCGATTTTGTAATTGACTGGCTGAGTCTTCAGTTTGAGAAATTCAGGGATATAAACGGGATCTTTATTCTCGATGACATTGTTGGATTTCTTGGCGAACCTGATTTTGAGACGTTCGTTCTTCCGCATATGAAAAGAATCTACAACACATTTAATGCAAAAGTCAATTTCTTTCATAATGATGCATCAGGTCTTATCTGCGCAAAATACCTTAATGAGATTGGAGTCAATCTATTCAATTTCAGTTATAACCATTCGATAAGTGAAATCAGGTCTCTGGCAGGTGACTCGGTGACATTGTTGGGTAATATTCCTCCGAGGGAAATCCTGGCAACGGGTTCTCAGGCTGATGTCCAGGCAAGCGTCAGTAAAATGATAAAGACCTGCGAGGATCATTCCAGAATTATCTGGTCATGTGGCGGCGGGATGTCGCCTGATACTACAACTGGGAATATTAGAGCATTTATTCAGGCTGTGAAGGCAGCGAATTAAGCAATATCTCGCATCCGTTAAGGGTTGTTTTACCATTTGGAACCACCTAAATATAATATAAAGGTATAAATCCAGTCGGTAAAAGGAACTATAGTTGAATGTAATACGGCTTATCCGGAGGGCGTGCTAGTATAGCTATGCATAAACAGGTTGCAATAGATCATGGTTTTACAGCAATTGCACCCGTAGATATTATGGATGAAGATGGATGCATTTCTCTCCCCTTTGTAAAAGGAAAGCATATTAAAGAAAATTTTGTTGAACCCTCAACTTATAATTTATTGCGCATTCCTTGGCAGCAGTGTTTTTTTATTCGGATAGTTTCCAGCTTTACTTGTGGTATTTTAGCAGGGTTTATGGTAAGATATTTTTACCAGGGAAAACAATTTTTTAATTTTTCAGGATTTGAGGAACGGGCAAGCCGCGATACCGATCCCAATATTCATAATCATTTTTGATTTTCATCCAACTTGTTTTATAGGAGATAGAAAATCTGAAGCTTTTGTCTTCGCGAAGCATTTCTAATTCAATAATATTTAATTCTTTAGCCTAAATTTGTATATTAAACGTCAATCGAAATTAAATTTGTTAGAATAAAGTAATAAAATTTGTATGAAAACAAGACTGTTTCAATTTTACCTGACATTATTTTTCCTCGTTTTTAACTTGATTACACACGGTCAGGCGGGAGGTAAAATACTGGAAAATAATGAAATTAAGAGTGCCATCTTGGGCAAGTTAGTTGCATACTCGGTTTATCTTCCAAATGATTATGAAACAAGTGAAAGGAATTACCCGGTTATTTATTTATTACATGGAATAAGATTAAACTCAGCATCATGGTTACAGGAAGGCGAAATAAAAAGGTATGTTGATGCCGCAATTGAAAACGGAACTATCCCCCCAATGATATTGATTATGCCTGATGCTGAAAAAACATATTATACAAACTCTTCTGACGGTAAAGTGATGTATGAAGATTTTTTTATTAAGGAATTGATCCCTGGTGTTGAAAAACCTTCAGGATCCGTTCAGAAAAGAAATATAGAGGTATTGCCGGTTTTTCAATGGGTGGTTATGGAACATTGTATTTGTCGTTGAAGTACCCGGATCTGTTTTCGTCCGCTGCTGCATTAGGCGCTGCTGTAAGAAATGATAGTGCATTTCTGAAACTTACCGATGAAGTATATGAAGAGAATTTTTCAAAGGCATTTGGAAGTGTCCCGGGAGGGGCAAACAGATTAACTCCATTCTATCGTGCTCATTCAATTTTAGACATAGTAAAAAGTGAACAGGCATCTGATCTTTCTAAAGTGAGATACTGGATCGATTGCGGTGATGATGATCCTTTATCAGAAGGCAATTGTTTGCTTCATATGATGTTTTTGAAGAAAAAAGTTCCACATGAACTCCGGATCAGAGATGGAGCACACAACTGGATATATTGGCGCTCAGGTATTGTTGAAGCACTTAAATTTATTGGTGATAGTTTCAGGTAATATAAGATATGTGTCAGCTTCCCTGTAATTCAATTTAATCAAAATCAGAGTTTTGAACGGACTGTTGTAACACCAATAGGTTTATAAACCGTTTGCAACTTTTGTCCGTTCGGGGTACGGAAAAGCCTCGCAGAGATGCGTGGCTTTTTCATTTATTAAAGAGTACTCTCCAACTTGCACTGTGCTCTGCGCTCTGAGCTCTATGCCATTTAATGAGTTTTTCTGCAAAGATGCAACCAGGGATTTTCTTTTTGGTGGTACCGTCTGACTTCCTGTAAAATTCCATGAGGGGATCCTCCCCTGCATTTCGGTAATCAAAATACCCTTTGTTTATTTGATTGGTGGATATCAAAACCAATTTAACCTTGATTAACCTTGCCCATGAAATAGGGTCAATAATAAGATGTAATTTAATAACTAAATCCTACAATACGGGATACTCAAAATCTGTTAAGGATAACCAAATATTTTTTTGCATATAGTCAAGCTAAGGGTTAAATTTGATAAAGCAATAAATGGACCTCTGATGTCAAGCATTATAGAAGGCTACGAATACGACATCTTCATCAGCTATCGCCAGAAAGACAACAAGCATGACGGCTGGGTAACGGAGTTTATTAAAAACCTAAAGGGAGAGCTTGAATCCACATTTAAGGAAGACATAAGTGTCTATTTTGATATAAACCCTCATGACGGGCTGCTTGAAACATATGATGTTGATGCCTCATTGAAAGAAAAACTGAAATGTCTGATCTTTGTTCCTATACTCTCGAGAACATATTGTGACATAAAGTCATTTGCCTGGAAACATGAATTTGAAGCCTTCGTCAATATGGCTTCACAGGATAGGTTTGGGCTAAAGGTCAAGCTATCCAATGGAAATATTGCCAGCAGGGTTCTTCCAATCCGGATTTATGATCTTGATCCTTCTGATTCAGCATTATTTGAATCCGTAATAGGTGGGGTGATCAGAAGTGTTGACTTTATTTATTTATCGACAGGAGTTAACAGGCCATTGCTTCCTAAGGAAGAAAAGCCTCTCGAGAACTTGAATCACAACAACTACAGGGATCAGATCAATAAAGTGGGAAACGCCCTGAAAGAGATAGTATTTGCCATGGTTCTCGCTTCAGGTACAACCGATTCAGCTCAAAAAGTGGGCACTTCTTATTTGCCGGAATCTGGCAGAAAAAGACATGATTTTATTATTGGAGGTTTGATAGTATTACTGGCTTTACTGTTCCCTGGAATTGTTTTTCTTCCGAAGTTTTTCAAAAATGAAAAGACAATTGAGAAAACAGTTGCAGTTCTGCCTTTCATCAACGACAGCCCGAGCGACAGCAACCTGTATTTTATGAACGGATTAATGGAGGATGTCCTTATTCATCTTCAGTCAATTAAAGATCTTACACCAAGGTCACGTATCTCTGCAGAAAAGTTCAGAAATACATCCAAGACAATACCTGAGATAGCAAAAGAACTGGGCGTCAATTATGTTGTTGAAGGTGTTGGTCGCAGATCAGGTAACCTAATAAAGCTTAACATAAATCTATACAAGATAATTAAAAAGGAAGTACGTATCTGGGGGCACTCTTATGACCAGGAGATACATGATGCCAGGGACGTTTTCAGGATAGAAAGCCAGCTCTCAGAAGAAATTGCCCAGAAATTAGATGCAGTGATAACCCCCCAGGAGAAGCAAAGGATCGAGAAAGCTCCTACTGCAAACCTGGCAGCATACGAGGATTATCTGTTAGGAAAGAGTTATCTGAACAGATTCTTTCATCAGGATTTTGATGTGGCGATGCAACATTTTGAACTTGCAAAAGATAAAGATACCAATTATGCCCTTGCTTATGTAGGTATAAGCGAGGTCTGGACAATACGAGCTATCAGTTCTTACTCATCATCCGAAGAGGCAACCCCAAATGCTCTGGCGGCTTTCAATAAGGCTTATAAACTCGATAGTACACTTGCCGAAGTCTATGTTTGCCGAAGCTGGATTCAGAATTATTTAATGTATGACTACCAGGGAGCTGAAATATCATGTAAGAAAGCTCTTTCTCTCAATCCCAATAATACTGATGTCAGAACCGGATATGCAAATCTGCTGGTTACACTGGGAAGGTTGAATGAAGCAGCTGAACAGATCGAAATAGCGTTGAATCTTGATCCGATGAACCTGAACAGTAAGGGACCTTATTGCATGATAATGTTTTGTTCCAGGAGGTATGATGATGCCATCAGTGGATTCAATGAATTACTGAAAATCGATCCTGAAAATGGATTTGTACTCGATAATCTCCCGCTTGCTCTTCATATGGCGGGCAGATACTCTGAAGCCTTACGGGTATGGGAATCAGCTTTCAGTATTTATTTTAAGGGTAAGGCAAATATATTTAAACAGGACAATAAATTGAAGAGTTATGTTGAGATACTCAACCTCCAGGGTGATAATCTAGCCAGAAATTTAAGGACCAAATATATCAATCCTACAGAAATTGCACAGATTTATGCCTGTGCGGGAAATAAAAGGAGAACATTGGATATGCTTGAATATGCTTTAGCAAAACATGATCCTAACCTGCCGTATATTCTAAGATACCCGATTTTTGATTTCCTGAAAGATGATGTCAGGTATAAGAATCTTTCTTACAAACTGAACCTGCCATAACAACTTACTGATTTTAAAAGGCTGAAGCGTAATAATATATTTGTTATATAAAAAAAATCTGTAAATTTATATTGGATTTATCGGAGGCTGTTATTTCAAGATCAATTTCATTAATAGTTTTTTTGTTGTTATTCTAAATCTTAAATCACTATGAAAGACTTAAATGATTTGCGGAATCTGACAATCTACGAGATTTTTGAAAATGCTTTGGGAAAAGAGAAGGCGCAGGAGTTTTTTGAAATGATCAATGAAGGCATTAAAGAAGGAAAAAGTGGAGAGGATCTGAAAAAGTATATTTACACTATACTTTGTAAATTATCCGTCACAGAAATTGAAATTTTTGAAATTTCAGAAATTCTGCTGCACCTTATCCCAAAACAAGTCAATCCACATTAGGGATCCTTCTGATTTTGTGCGACTGTTTATTAAACCTGAATAATACTTGTTATTTTGGTTGATTTCCATTTGCAGAAAACAAGTGATTGTTTATTTATATTTTCGCCTGATAGTGAAAGTCAGGGCAACTGCTTTGACTATCATTTAGGCAATTCTTATATAATATCTTATCTGAAATCCAATGGTTTTCATGCTCAACAGTTCATTCACAAGGATCCTGTTAACCTGAAAAACTGTATAAAAGAAATACTTGATTACAGTGCTAAAATAGTAGGATTTACCGTTTACGACTCAAACTTTAATATCTCAGCTTTAATTGCCGGGCAGATTAAAAAATTATCACCCGGTACCCTGATTGTATTCGGAGGTCCCTGCTCCTCGGTCCATTATGATTTTATAATGAACAGATACACATTTGTCGATGCCTGCTTCATCAATGAAAGCGAAGAAACGTTCATTCAGTTCATCACTAAACTAGCAGAGACAAAATTTAAATATAACAAGACCGATTTTAGCGAAATTACCGGAATATCTTACAGACTTTCAGGAAAAGTCTATAATAATCCTGAAAACCCAATATTACGGCATAATTCAGAAATTGTGGATCATCTGGATAAATATCCTTCTCCTTACATGAGCGGAGTTATACCCGGAACAGAAGGTTACAATACAGGAATCCTTACAGCCAGGGGTTGTAACCAGAATTGTGTCTACTGCAACTGTGCTGTTTTGTCAAAAAAGAGATTTTCAACTCATTCTGTCGACAGAGTCATCGGAGAACTGGATTTTATTTCCAGACATTTGGAAGGTAATAAGGTATTAACTTTCCAGGACGATGCATTCACACTTATTCCACAAAGAGCAGGAAAAATATGTAATGCAATAATAAATAATAAGATAAAAGTCCGACTTGGTTGTATAACCAGGTGTGATTGTGTTGATGAGACGCTTCTTGATCAGATGAAGGAGGCAGGATTTGTTTCAATTGCTTTTTCTCTTGAAAGTGCAAACCCTCAAACGTTAAGGAGAATCGGTAAAGTGCATGTCGCTGAAGATACCCCGTCACATAATTTTGAGAAAGAAATAAAGTTTATTGAAAGTCTGGACAGGGTGACAGCTTATGCAAAGAAGATTGGTATAGAAAGTATTGTTGTCAGCATTATGGTAGGTTTACCTGGTGAAACAGTCAGTGAAGCAAGACGCACCATAGAAGCTATTGACGGGAATAAGAGCATCGATCATTATGCACACAATTTCCTGGCCATATTCAAGGGAACACCATTATTTGCTAATTATAAAAAGTATGGATATAAGATCAGATATATTAATAACAACCCCATCTTTCCTAAAGTTACTTATCCGGCTAATGTTGTCAGAAAGGTTTATATTTCACCAAAATCCAATCTGCATCAGTTAAAGAAACAAAACGACAAGAGCACCCTTGGAATTTTATCATTAAACTCTGAGAAAAATAAGACTAACAATGGATTCAGGAATGTTATACTGCAGTCAGATAGTATAAATAGCAGTTTTGTGAACTGGCTGAAAGATATTCTTGCAATAAATGGAACGATAATTCAGATTTATTCAAACAAGGAATCATTAACCAGATTGGCAGACAGAAATTATGAGATGTTCATAAAATATTCTTCGCCAAGCCTTAATATTCGGAACTATTGCTTCAAAGAAACTAAAGTTGGATTACTTCTGCTTTCTTCACAATCATTGCTGTTAAAGTCTGAAAATGAAAATGATAATATTAAAATATGTGATTTTGAATATACTATATCAAATCTGAACGATTCAAATGTAAATTTCATGAAGACCTTGTGCCGGGAAGTTAATCGCAGCGATTCGGTTTCTGCATATTCCTACCTATGTAAGATCGGCAAAAACAAGCATCCTTTTTCATACCTGATAAATATCAGGGCTCTACCTTATTTTGCAAATATGTGTAAATGGACAAAGGACCTCTCAAATTGTAAAAGCAGGAGCACTTTGATAATAAACGATAAATCAGAGATCAGATTATGCTGGTATGGAACTAAAATAGGTACTATAGGAGAATCCTATGATGAAATAATAAACAGCTTTGAATCAGAAAAAAACGAAATACTGGCTCGCAGGAAATGCAGTCAATGCAAAGTAAACAGCCACTGCATCAAATGTCCGTTCCCTTTCCCTCTGCCGGAAACTGAGTACTGTATAAATAAAAATTCGACGGATGTAACTCATGTGGCTGAGTTAATTATTGGTCTTGATCAACTCAAACAGGTATTATTCTAAAAATCAATAGAGAGGAATCTCTTAAACTTTACGATATAGATGTAGCTATCTTGGTTGCTCCAGCCAAAGGTTATTTATGTTGTATCGACCATTTAAAAGAATCTGTCATTAATTAATGTTTACTTTGTGCGGAATAAAGCCTTTTACTTCTTTAATTTCAGAATATTAGAGAGTAATGAGAGGGAATGGAGTAGATAAGAGGAGCGGTTCTGGCTAAGATATTTAGAAATAAAGTGGTTGCAACTTTTGTCCGTTCGGGGTACTAAAACTGAGAGAGAGTGAGACGATGAGTGTAGCGAAGAAGTTCCGCAAAGCGGAAGCGAGAGCGACCACTCTCTTTCTGTTTTATCAAGATTGTTTAATAAGCCGGAAAAGAAACGCCACTGATTTCTTCACACAGCGCAAGAAATTTCTCCTGCACCATGGGATCGCCAGCTTCAGGCAGAAAAGGTTTTTCCCGCATGTGGTAAAAATATCTGCCGCTTACTTTTGCTTCTTTATCGTTGCTCACAGCCAGCCAGGCCTGGGCCTGATTGCATCTCTAACTCCTTTCCATGGCTCCAGCGGAGCCGGACGTGCGAACCTATAATCGCCCGAAACGCTACCGCCATAGGGTATCCCTTTAAAAATATTCATACCTCTTTCCCTTCTGCCTCGTACTTTTCCAAAGGCTGTTTTTCCAATAACAAAGTCACCATCTGTTTTTGTTGAAGTAAAATCGAATCCTGAAAATAACATCACCGAGCCCAGGCCAAGAGCCGACTGCAGTAAGAATTGCTTCCTTGAAATACTTTTCATGACAATAAATTGAAATCTTAATATGAAATGTTTGTTTACTTGTAAAACGTTAATTTAAGTTCTTTTTCACAGAAAAAATTGACTCTCAATATAAATTCTTATTTTTAGTACAAAACTGGTTAATGTGAAACATAAAGTCCTGAAAAAGCAGCACGTCTCGAAGATGTGTTTTGTATGCGGTGAAAAGAATGATTTTGGGCTGCACGCAAAATTTTACGAAACCAATGCCAAAGAACTGGTCGCTTTGATCAATCCATCAGAGCAACACCAGGGTTATCCGGGAAGAATGCATGGAGGCATAGCAGCGACCATTCTTGACGAAACAATTGCCAGATCGATCAACAACGGAAAAAATGAACAAATATGGGGCGTGACGCTGGAATTGAAAACCAAATTCAGGAAGCCCATACCACTTGGACAGGAGTTGAAAATTGTGGGACGAGTTATAAGTGAAGGAATCCGTACTTTTGAAGGTACCGCAGAAATTGTTCTCCCAAACGGGGAAATCGCCGTTTCTGCAGAGGGAAAATATATGAAGGTAACAATCGATCGAATAACAAATGATAGGTTTATAAATAATGAATGGTTTCTTGCAGAAAGTCAGGATGATCCTACAGAAATTGAAATACCCTGAAGCTATCACCTGACATGTTCAAGGTTTGTTTCCCTGAAATTTATCCAAACCACAATAGGGTTTTAAGAAAGGGATTTGACAAAAAAAGGTTACTCAGCCAGTTGCAACTTTTGTCCGTTAGGGGTACAGAGAAGCCTCGCAGAAATGAGGGGCTTTTTCTTCTTCAGATAGCTAACACTATTCCATTCTTCAAGGCTTCGTCATACTTAATTTTGTTAAACACATAAAGAAATGGAGAACGATGAGGACCAATATATCTTCTTTCATTTAATTTCACAATTATACCAGTTGCCAAAAGCTTTTTTGAGAAATTCCTGTCATCAAGTTTCTTCTCCAAAATAGTTTCATAAAGTGATGTTATTTCAGGAAGAGTAAATTTTTCTGTGAGTAACTTATATCCGATAGGATAATGGTAAATGTGAAGCCGCAAGGATATCAATGCCTCCTCAATGATGAGCTTATGATCAAAAAGTAAGGAAGGAAGGTTAAATATATCAAACCACTTGCATTCTTCTGTATTGAATTCACCGGTGGGCTTAACCATGTCGAATTCAGTAAGTGTATAAAATCCAAGCGTAACAAAGTAGTCTAGCATCCAGTTCCCTTTTTCAATCTTTATATTGGCTTGTTCTCCTTTCAAATTTATTGGGATCTCTGTGTCTGCGGTTCTCATCGGACTCCCAAAAGCTTTAAACTGCTTAAGATATAAATCCTCCAAACCTGTTCTCTCCCTGGCAATACGTATCGCAGCTTCCTCAATGGTCTCAGTCCTTTTTATATAACCCCCGCTTACTGTCCATTTATTTAATCCCTGAGGACGTTGAAGCAAAACCTTTAATTCCTTTTTGTGATAACCAAAAATTACATTATCAATAGATACATTCCTGAGGAAAAAATTATGTCCATTTAAAATTTCATCTCGTAAAATTTCCAATTCTTTCATAGAAAAAATTTAAACAACATTACGTATTTTTTACGGAATATACAAATAAATATTAGCTTTGTATGGATCAAACTACGAACCAAAACTCTAAACGTTAACACTATGAAAAAACTCTCAATTATTTTTTCAATGATTATATTGACCTGTATTGCGACCACTGGTTCAATAAATGCTCAGGCAATAAAGACCGGAGAAGAGTACTTTATCGGTAAATGGAACGTGATGGTATATGGTGTGCCTGATGGAGACACTAAAATGATTATCAATATCGGGAAAAAAGATGATAAATTAACAGGGAACATGGCAGATCCGAGTAAGGCCGATCCTCCTTTGGAACTTGCTAATATTGAGGTAGCAGACAGCGTATTCAAGGCTACATTCAATGCCCAAGGAATGGATATAACACTGATGCTAAAGATAAAAGACGACAAAAACATTACAGGAAATATGATGGATATGTTCGAGATCAAAGGGACAAAAGAAAAATGATAATATTAAATAATAGAAGTCAATGAAAAAGATTTTAAGAATTCTGGTTTACACCATTTTATCCCTCCTTGGATTTATTATTCTTGTGGTAGTCTCCATTTTCCTTTATCTGAAAATTTCATCCGGGAACATAGCCAGGAAAAGCAAAGCACTGGAATTTGCTGAAGTAAAAACACTGACTATTGATGGTTCCACATTCAGAGATCTGAATAAAAACGGGAAACTTGATGTCTATGAGGACTCAAGGAAACCAATCAATGACAGGGTAACCGATCTGCTTTCGCAGATGACCCTGGAAGAGAAAGCCGGTACTATGTTCATTAACATGATCGGCGTAAACAAAGATGGCTCTCTTTGCGAGGGACCTAATCTTCATGACCTCTTTACTTTACTAGAATCAGGGACCTCTAAAATGATTTTCATGAAGAAAATGAATCATTTTAATATACTCTCCGGCGGAGGCAAAAAAGAGATGGCCGAATGGTATAACAAACTTCAGAAACTTGAGGAAAGAAGCCGTCTTGGGATTCCGATTACCTTAGCTTCTGATCCAAGAAATCATTATTCGGTAAATCCTCTTTCTGCTGGTTTCGTAGGTGATATGACACAGTTTCCTGAGCCTCTCGGACTTGCGGCAATCGGCGATTCGCTTGCAGTTGCCGAATTTGGGAACATTGCCCGCCAGGAATATTTGGCAGTCGGAATACGCGTAGCCTTGCATCCGCAGGTTGATCTCGCAACGGAACCAAGATGGCCCAGGATTTCCGGCACGTTCGGAGAAGATGCACAGTTAACTTCAAAACTTGCAGTAGCATACATAAAAGGATTCCAGGGGGATACAATCGGTCCTAACAGTGTGGTCTGCATGGTTAAACATTTTCCAGGCGGAGGGCCACAGAAAGAGGGAATTGATCCTCACCTTGAAATACAGAAAGGGCAGGCATACCCGGGTAATAATTTCAATTACCACCTGTTACCTTTTGAAGCTGCTTTCAGGGCGGGAGCTGCGGAAATAATGCCTTACTATGGAGTCCCGACCGGACAAACAAGCGAGGATGTAGGCTTTTCTTTCAACCATGATATAATAACCGGTCTTCTTCGTGATAAGTATCATTTTGATGGAATTGTCTGTACAGATTGGGGCATTGTAACTGACATGAAAATTTTCGGCAAAAAAGTAGCCTCTGCCAGGGCATGGGGAATGCAAAATGCATCAGAGGAAGAGAGGGTACTGAAAATTATAAACGCAGGTGTCGACCAGTTTGGTGGAGAGTCGGTTCCTGAAATAGTTGTAAAACTTGTAAAGGATGGAAAGGTATCAACTGAAAGGATTGATAATTCTGTGAGGCGGTTACTTAGGATGAAATTCAGGCTTGGTCTTTTTGAAAATCCCTACGTGGATGTTGAAAATGCTGTGAAGATAGTTGGTAATGACAAATTCAAAGCTGCAGGCGATCTTGCTCAGAGAAAATCAATTGTTCTTCTAAAAAATGATACAATCGATAAAAGGCCTGTGCTTCCGCTAAAAAAAGGCATAAAAATCTATATCAGGAATCTTGATGCTGCAAAAGCGGCAAAGTTCGGAACCGTGGTAGATAAACCAGACCAGGCAGATATAGCGATTGTGAGACTAAAAACTCCATCAGAAGTTTTGCCCAACTCCGGATTATTAGGCCAGCTTATGAGAGCAGGAGACCTGGATTTCAAAGGAAAAGAAAAAGAAGAAATCCTGAAGCTGCTTGCAACGGTTCCAACTATTGTGGACATCTACATTGACAGACCTGCTGTGATACCTGAGATATCAGCTGCCTGCAAGGGCCTGTATGTTGATTTCGGTGCAAATGATGATGCTCTCCTTGATTTGGTATTCGGGAATTTCAATCCCCAGGGCAAACTTCCGATTGAGATGCCTTCATCAATGGATGCAGTCAGGAAACAGAAGGAAGATGTGCCTTATGATTCTGAAAATCCTCTGTATAGATTTGGTTTCGGCCTGAGCTATTGATAAAAACAACTCTTACTATGTCATTATCTGTTTAATAATTAAAAAGTCGATAGTCAGAGTTAAGATCAAATCAGTAATAATCAGTATTAATTGAATTAGATATTAATGAATTCTACCTGGAAGAATATTATGAAATCAGCATTGATAGCTTTGGTGCTTTCCGTTTGTTTAATACATCCGTCAAAAGCTCAGAATAAGGATAGCGAAAAACTCAGGTTCCAGAAGGGTTTTCTCTGGGGTGCAGCATCTGCAGCATGTCAGGTTGAAGGTGGAACCAAAGCCGACGGAGAGGTCCAAATTACTGGGACAAATATCTGAATCCTCCTTACAGTCTTGCCAAAATGGCTACCGGTCAGGATGTTAACGGTGATATTGCCATCAACGAATATGGCAGGAATCAATTTGAGAAGGATGTAAAGTTGATGAAAGAACTGGGAATAAATACCTACCGCCTTTCCATTTCATGGTCACGGGTTTTACCTGAAGGAACCGGAAAAGTAAATGAAGCAGGTATTGATTACTATAATTTCGTGATCAATACATTATTAAAAAATGATATTAAACCCCTGGTTACGCTTTATCATTTTGACATGCCGTTAGCCCTTGCAAACAAAGGTGGATGGATGAACAGGGAAAGTGTGAAATGGTTTACCGATTACGCAAACCTGTGCTTTGACAGATTTGGCGATCGCGTAAAAATCTTTCTTACATTCAATGAGCCATCCATTGAAATGTTTTTCCTGCAGACGCTCTTTGATGCGATTAACAACCGTCAGATGCCATCAATTCCTGCCTCTGAAAAATATATTTCAGAACATTTTGCACACATTCATCATTTAATGCTGGCTCATGCCCAAACAGTTAATTTATATCATAAGAAAAAATTAGGTGGGAAAATTGGAATTACTTACAATTTCATGCTTTGTGACCTTGATAGCACTGCTTCCGAATCAGGAAAAGCTTCTCTGAATACAGTCAGAAAGGTATGGAATAATCTGTTTATGGATCCTGTTTTCAAAGGTTCATATCCAAAAGAACTTTTTGACCGGTTAAAAGCTTCACAATACGGAGATATCCAAGAAGGAGATATGGAGATCATAAAATCAGCCAAAACCGACTTTCTGGGGATCAATTATTACGGGGTAAACATGTATCACGAAAAACCAGGTGCAGGTTTCTTTGGTCTTGTTAACGGAAAGAACCCTGATAAACCTGAGATGTTCAACGGATACGTAAATCCGGCCTGCAGTTCCGGGAATAGCCGAAGCAGAAACAAATAGTGTTAGTGCCGCTATATAAAAACATAAAATTCTTTTCATAATACTTATAAGTTTAAAAACCATTTAATTAAACACATATATTATTTTTTTCCATCAAATTGAATGATCAGTTTAATGTAAACAAATGTAATATTCTAAGATGATGTATGTCCCTGCTTACTAATGTAATTCGTTCCAATAAATGTTAAAAAAACTTAACAACTTTGCTCTTCTGCAGATATGCCTGGCATGTCCGGACAGAATGATCCAAGCTAAAGAAATGCAAAGAATTCATAGCATTAATAGTAAAACACGAATACCTGAATTGTTTTAAATTACCGGATATGCCGGCATAACCTTTTTTAGCTATAATTATTAAGAGGCCGTCTCACAGTAAAAAATCAATTGCGCTCTTTTTTCTGGTACCAATGCTTCACTGACTCTCCATAGAATTTAATTATACCTGATATTTTTTTGCTTTTCAATGGTTGTAGAATTTCTTACGCTAATAACCAATTGTGAACCTTTCCCGGTGATGAACCGGCTTTTCAAGTTCATCGATCATCGCCCCAGCATAATCCTGGACAGATATTTTGCTTTCGCCGGTTTCATTGACAATCAGATCATCTTTACCAAGCCGAAACTTTCCGGTTCGCAAACCTGGCTCCAGATTTCCTGCAGGTGAGAAAAATACCCAGTCGATAGTCTTTTCATCAATAAGATCCTTCAGATAAAAATCTGCCAGGGCTCTTACAGCAGGCAGTATGAATTCTGGCATTACTCCTGCATCCATAAGCCTTATCCCATGTGAAATAAAAAGAGACCCTGCCCCGCCTACAACAAGGAACCGCTTTACTCCCGACTTCCTGACACCTTCAAGTATTGCCCTGTAAACCCTGGTAGTTTCCACAGCAATATCCGGATTCTTCCAGCCCGGGTTGTAGGCACTTATAACAGCGTCAGCACCTTTACTCACTTCTGTTACTGTATCACTAAAAGAAACATCACCTTGTTTGACTACCAGATTTTTGTGCACTTTGGTTATCTTTTCAGGGTGACGGACTATAGCTTTGACTTTGTAGCCACGATCAAGAGCTTCATTCAGAATAGATGATCCGACAAAGCCGCTTGCTCCGATTAATACAATTTTTATCATGTCGCAGAGTATTTGTTAATCTCTATAAAACCGCATTGTCAATAGTATGTTAAATGTCTAATACCGCAAGCGTATTTATAATTCAGGCCTTAAATTAATGAATTGTTTGAAAATTGTAATTAATGCTTTGAAATTTGTTATAAAAAGGTAAGTAAATCCAATTCTTTTGCAGCTTGAAAATATTTATTTGGCGGGAATGCAAGTTTGATCTACTCTTTCAATAATAGTTATGTTAGAAAATGAAATATGACTATTGGAAATCACAAGGATAAAACACCAAATCGCTTGAAAATCAATTTNNCCCCAAGGGGAGTAAATTGATTTTGACTTCGTCGAGCTCGTCCCGATAAATCGGGACTCGGTTCTTTGATCCCCTTGGGGCCGGGGTAAACGAAGAACCGACGACGCGGAGCGGAGGAGCTCGACGAAGTCAAAATCAATGATTCTTTGGAATTTGCATAGATTTTCTTTTAACTTAAAAACTGTACTTTTGTTTGAAATTTGTAAGTCTGCAATTATGGAAAAGATTGAAACAATAGAAGAATTTTATAAAAGAAAATTCGACTGGATGCCGGATAATTTAAAAAATGAGATCGGCCATTTTAATGTCTTCAACTTGGAGCCTTTTGTCGGGGACAAAGCTCAACCTGTACCTTACAAGCGACGTGATTTTTATAAAATTATGCTTGTGAAGGGTAACAGCCAGGTTCATTATGCTGATAAGGTTATGGAGGTTAAAAAACAGGCACTCTCCTTTTCCAATCCTCAGATACCTTATAAATGGGAACATCTTGATAATATACGGAGTGGCGCTTTTTGCATTTTCAATCAGCATTTTTTTCATCAGTTTGGTGACCTGAACCAGTATTCAGTTTTCCAGCCCGACGGCACCCATATATTTGAATTGTCTGATGAACAGGTAGAAAAATCAGCTGCTATTTACGAACGGATGTTTGAAGAGATCAATTCTGATTATCAACATAAATACGATGTATTACGGAATCTTGTTTTTGAACTGCTTCATTTTGCAATGAAACTTCAGCCGACTACAAATTTTGACAAACAACAAATAAACGCTTCGAAAAGAATTTCTGTTTTGTTTTTAGAGCTTTTAGAACGTCAGTTCCCGATTGATGACCTCCACCAGAGATTCAACCTGCGTTCAGCCTCTGATTTTGCAAACCAGTTAAACATTCATGTAAACCATCTGAACAGAGCCATAAAAGAGACAACACAAAAAACCACCTCTCAGGTTATTGCAGAACGCATTTTGCAGGAATCAAAAATTCTTTTGAGGCACAGCAACTGGAATGTGTCTGAAATTGGATATGCATTGGGTTTTACTGAGGCCACCCATTTCAATAACTTCTTTAAAAAACACGTTCAATTAAGCCCTTTGAAATTCAGAAATGTTTGAATTTCGTAAGTTCTTGTTTTGTTTTAGTTATTATATCCATTGTTTCATACTTATTTTTGTACTTTAAATAAAAAGATATAATTATGGAAACAAAAATTCAAAAACGCAAATTAGGAAAAAGCAATCTTGAGGTCTCCGCCCTGGGGCTTGGTTGTATGGGAATGAGCTTTGGCTACGGAACTATTGCTGATAAGAAAGAGATGATTACGCTTATTCATAAAGCTGTAGAAAGCGGAGTTACTTTTTTTGATACGGCTGAAGTTTATGGACCGTTTTTTAATGAAGAACTGGTAGGAGAAGCTCTGGCTCCCTTTAACGGTAAAGTGGTGATAGCCACAAAATTTGGCTTCGACACAACTGGAGCTTCAGCTCTTGACAGTCGCCCGGAGCATATCAGGCAAGTTGCTGAGGCTTCCCTAAAACGTCTCAGGGTAGAAGTTATTGATTTGTTCTACCAGCACCGTGTTGATCCTAATGTACCAATTGAAGACGTTGCCGGCGCAGTGAAAGACCTTATTAAAGAAGGAAAAGTGAAACACTTCGGTCTTTCCGAAGCAGGAGTTAAAGTAATCCGTCGTGCTCATGCCGTTCAGCCTGTTACAGCGCTTCAAAGCGAATATTCTTTGTGGTGGCGTGAACCGGAAGCCGAAATATTACCTACTCTCGAAGAACTTGGAATTGGCTTTGTACCGTTTAGTCCGCTTGGCAAGGGTTTCCTGACAGGGAAAATGGACCAAAACACAACTTTCGACAGTAAAGACTTCCGCAGCACTGTTCCTCGTTTATCGCCTGAGAACCTTAAAGCAAACCAGGCATTTGTAGATTTGCTGGTACAAATTGCACAACGAAAAAATGCTACACCTGCTCAAATTGCACTCGCATGGTTACTTGCACAAAAACCATGGATTGTTCCGATTCCGGGCACTACAAAGTTGCATCGTTTAAACGAGAATCTTGGAGCCATAGCTGTAGAACTCACACCTGGCGAGCTTCAGGAAATTAACACAGCTTCATCTATAATTACTGTGCAAGGTGATAGATACTCGGGAGGTAGTGCAAAATTGATTAATCGTTAAAATTATATACGGAAATTGAAGCTCTTCGCAGCAAGCTACGAAGAATCTTCGATCCCCTAAGGTAATTTCTTAATGCTTGCTGACTCAGCAGCAAGCAACAGAGAATGTGCTCGCGGGGATTCAAATTAAGGAAAGAAGCAAGGTGAATAAAAAAGTTTTAGTACTATCCTCCAGCCCCCGAAGGGGAGGAAATTCTGACCTGCTTTGCGACCAGTTTACATCTGGTGCAAAAGAGTCAGGAAATAATGTTGAGAAGATTTTTCTTAAAGACAAGAGAATCAATTACTGCACTGGTTGCGGAACATGCATTGACAGAGGGAAGAGCTGTCCCCAGAAAGACGACATGGCCGAAGTTCTGGATAAAATGGTAGCAGCCGATATAATCGTAATGGCAACACCTGTTTACTTTTACACCATGTGCGCGCAGATGAAAACACTGATTGACAGAACCTGTTCCCGTTATACCAGGATCACAAATAAAGAGTTTTATTTCATTGTTACAGCGGCAGATAGTAACAACCAGGCAATGGAAAGAACTCTGGAAGAATTCAGGGGTTTTACATATTGTCTTGAAGATGCAAAAGAAAAGGGTGTCATCTACGGCACCGGAGCCTGGGAAAAGGGAGAAATAAAAGGTAAGCTGGCAATGGAAGAAGCATATCAGCTAGGGATGTCTGTATAAAAAGCAAAAAATAAATCATTTGGAACAAACAATAATTAAACTTTAAAAGGAGGGTTAACCAATGAGTATAACTGAAACAGCCAATAAAAACCACGAAGAACTTTTCCCGGATTACAAATCTACAGTAAAGGTAACAGATCCGGAACTGATAGAAGTATTCGATAATTTTGCATTTGATGAAGTTCTTACTTATGGAAACCTGGATACCAGAACGAGGCTAATGATGATTTTAGCATCAACGATTGCCAGCCAGGCTTTAAGTGAATATAAAATGATGACTAATGCAGCTCTGAATGTTGGTGTAACTCCGGTTGAAATAAAAGAAATTTTATACCAGTCTGTACCCTACGTTGGGATTGCTAAAGTCTTGGATTTTATCCATGCCACAAATGATATACTGGTAAGCAGAGGAATAAAATTACCGCTTGAAGGTCAATCAACAACCACACCGGAAACACGATATGAAAAGGGATTAGAAGTACAAAAATCAATATTCGGAGAAGTAATTGATAAAATGTTTGAAAAATCACCCAAGGATCAACTTCCTATTCAAAAATATTTATCTGCAAATTGTTTTGGTGATTACTACACCAGAAAAGGGCTGGATATAAAAACAAGAGAACTTTTAACGTTTTCCATGATTTTATCTTTGGGTGGATGTGAGTCACAGTTAAAAGGACATGTACAGGGCAACTTAAATGTTGGAAATGATAAGGAGATATTGCTCAGTACTGTTACCCAGTTATTACCTTATGTAGGATATCCAAGAGCATTAAATGCAATAAGGTGTATAAATGAGGTAATACCTGAGTAATGGGTAAAAAAATTTCTATATTGGAACCTGATAGTTTAAAACTTAAAACAGCAATAATATGATAACAAAAATTTGTCGAAGAAGCATTTTCATTCTTTTTTGCTTTGTTGTAATAATTTCCACCTATGGACAAGACTGGCCCCAGTATTTAGGGCCCAACAGAAATGGTTTGTCAGCCCAGAAAGGCATTTTACGCTCCTGGCCTCAGCAAGGACCGGAAGTTCTATGGACTGTTGATGTGGGCATCGGTTTTGGTGGACCTGTTATCAAAAATGGGAAGGTCTATTTACTGGATAGAGATGACAAGGTTGG
>PLLX01000266.1 GCA_003141415.1 Bacteroidales bacterium | reverse complement strand
TTTCACCATTTATGAACATCCCTGCTTCAATATCAAAAGGTGGCAAAAGAGGTACAGTAACAGATGTAAGGATTATATTGCAATATCTACCTGCGCCGGGAAGAGCAAGGTATAGATATCAGGAATTTGTGCAAAATGACCTATGCTGAAATTATAAGATACATTTTATGGTATAAGAGTCTTAAGGAATGATTTTACATCAGGGTAGTTTTCAACAATACGATAAACATCACATTCCCTGCAGTTAGTATTCTTACAGAGAGTCCCCTTTTCAGATGCCTCCCAGCAGGGATTAACATCACTATGATAAGCCTGGCATCTTTCACGCTCCTTTGCAGAGCATTCCCTGATTGCCCAACAGGGAATCAGAGCTAGTAAAGTACTTATTCCTGCAATATTTAATCCGTCTTCATTCAGTAACTTATGAATGTATTTTAAACGCAAAATATCTATCTGGGAAAATAAATTCCGGTTGGATTCTTTCTTAAAGGGAATAATCAATCCCTTATCAATGTATTGCCTTATTGAATGAACCGGAATACCTGAAAGAGTGGAAGTTGTACTCAGGGTGTAGACCGGGGTGGTACTCTCAACTGAACTATTATCCATAATTTTTTAAAATTATCAAATTTATTTCATTCCAAAAATAAAATATCCAGTCGCCAGGTGAAAATCAAATTTTAAAAACCCGGCATTATTTGCCAGTTTAAAGTATTCGTCTACAATAAATTAAACAACTTCTTCAAACAATAAATCAATAATGACTACCCATACGATTTTGCTGTTAATTTATTAACAGTATGATTTTCAGAAATTTATAATAGAAAGTTGTATAATTAAATAAAAAAAAGGTTATACATTTACAAATATATGAATTAATCAATACACATATTAAGTATTTGACAACTCAATTTATATGTTTCAATATTTTCCCGAATAATAAGTGTTCGGGTTGATCTCCTATGTTAATTAAACATATTCCACCCATCTGAGTTAATCTTGGGTAGAGAGTTTTTTATTGGTATTGTATACATGTCCATTCTAACTTTATCACAATGAACAGCTAAAATGGCAAGCATTATTCCGGGCTACGAATACGACATCTTTATCAGCTACCGGCAGAAAGACAACAGGTACGATGGCTGGGTGACTGTTTTTGTTGACAATCTGAAAAAAGAGCTTGAAGCTACGTTCAAGGAAGAGGTCAACGTTTATTTTGATATCAATCCTTGTGATGGACTATTAGAGACACACGATGTAGATGCCTCCCTTAAAGAGAAACTTAAATGCCTGGTTTTTATCCCGATAATTTCTCAAACTTATTGCGATCCTAAATCTTTTGCATGGGAACATGAGTTTGTTGCCTTTAATAAACTGGCAAAGGAAGATCCATTCGGAAGAGATGTAAGACTAGCAGGTGGAAATGTGTCAAGCAGAATATTACCAGTTAAGATTCATGACCTTGATCAGGAAGATAAAACACTTCATGAAAATGAATTTGGAGGTGCCCTTCGGAGTGTTGACTTTATTTATAAGTCTTCCGGTGTGAACAGACCATTGAACCCGCTAGATAGTCCTGATAAAAATCTCAATAAAACCTATTATCGCGATCAAATCAATAAGGTTGCAAACGCTGTTAAAGATATAATTACAGCGCTAAAAAAATATAATCAACAGGATGGAAAAGCTCCAAAGGGAGATATAAAAGAAAAACCAGGAAAGCTAAAAAAACTGAAATCAAAATACTTGTTATACATTGGAGTTGCGGCAATCATAATTTTTGGATTTACATATTTCAATGATATTATTAATATAATTAATCAGAAAAATAAGTTTATACGGGATGAGTCAGTTATTACCGTAATATCGATCAATAAAACAAGAGACTCAGCAAGAATAATAAATCCTGCAATGATTGAATATTTGTTAAAATTTAATATATCCAATAAATGCAATTTGACTTTATTAAATCATTCTCAGTTTAGTAAAATTTATCCTCCAGACAGAAAAGAAATAAACATGCCTCAGAAAAATATTATTTTCAAAATAATTAATGGTGAGTTTTTACATGAGTATGAGATTGAATATAAAATTATTGATAATCAAAATAATTCGGTATTTGAGGATAAAATCACTTTTCGTGATCGTTCTGACCTTTTAAATTTAGATGGGAAGCTTAATAAAATAATTTCAACCCTGGGAACAAAAATTCCGAAGAAAAATTTTCTTACAAATGACTGGTCTGCCTTTGAGAACTTTTATAAAGGAGAGATAGCCTGGGATGTCTTAAGCAATATTAAAGCAAGAAAATTTTTTTCAAATTCAATAAAAATTGATTCAACTTTTATGTTACCCTATCTCAGGCTGGCAAAAATAGATGAGTTTGAAAAGAATAATAAATCTGCAAAAGAACTCATTAATATTGTAAAGGCATCAATCGGAAAGTTAACTATCCCCGATTCCATCAGGGCTGTTGCTTTATGGCATACACTGAAAGGCGAAACAAAAGAAGCAATTAACAATTATAAAGCATTAATCGACTACCTGCCAGCGCAAAAAGAACCTTATTTTGAACTGGGTGAAGCGTATTTTTTTATTTGTGATATTAAAAATGCCTCAATCAATTACCGTAAAGCTTTAGCAATTGATCCTGACTTTGCACTTGCTCATAATCATTATGCATACTGTTTCAGTCATTCAGGTCAACACGACAGCGCTCTGATACATGTCAGAAAATATTTGAAGCTTGAACCAACGGCCAACGCCTATGACAGTTATGGAGACATCTTATTTGCATGCGGAAAACTTGACAGCGCCAAATGGGCAAAGAATATGGGTTTGCGACTGGATCCAAATCATTTTTATATTTATACCAGTCTGGCATATATTAATGTTCAGGAAGGGAAGTTAAAGGAGGCAGAAAAAAATATTGATACATACATTTCTTTGCAGACAGAACCTATACAGATTAATAGAGGGTTAACTGATAAAGCATTTATATATTTTGCCAAAAATGAATTCCAGAAATCTCTTGATACGTGCCGTAAGGCAAAATCAATATTTGACTCCAAGGATTTATTAACCCGGAACCATGTGCTTCACTGGATTTTATCGAGAATATATCTTGAAACAAATGATCTCATTTCCTTTAAGTCTGAAATGCAGGATATGAATAAGATTATAAATAAAAATAATATTAATGAATTCAATTATAACATGATCTATAAATTTTACCTCGATATAGAAATTCACCAGTTCATCAAGCAAATGAAAATAGATGAGGCTAATGATGCTATTGCAATTTTTGACAATGAAATTCACGATAAAATTAAAGATTGGAGTTATCCTTTTGATATTGCATTCTTTAATACTGAATTCGGAAAGCTATTTCTGGAAATAGATAGTTTAAATCTGGCAAAAAAAAGATTCGATAAGGCATTAGAATACAATCCAAAATACCCATTGGCACATTTTGGGTTAGCGATATATTATTCGAATATGGGGTTAAACAAAGAATCAACAAAGCATCAGCAGGAATTTAATATTATTGCCAAAGATGCAGATCTTGATGCTAAACTTCTGGGTTTGGAACAATTCGCAAGGTTAGTAAGGACAAGAAATTAGATGAAACGATGGCAAGCATAGTCCCAAGCTACGAATATGATATTTTCATCAGCTACCGTCACAATGATAATCGCTCAGGCTGGGTAACGGAGTTCGTCGCAGCATTTCAGGAAGAGCTTGCAGCCACGTTAAAGGAACCCGTCTCCGTTTATTTCGACACCAACCCCCACGACGGACTGCTTGAAACCCATAACGTAGACAAGAGCCTTGAAGGCAAACTTAAGTGCCTGATCTTCATCCCTATCATTTCACAAACCTATTGTGATCCAAAAAGCTTTGCCTGGCAGTATGAGTTCACGGCCTTCAATAAAATGGCAAAGGAAGATCAGTTCGGAAGAGATATCAGACTTACCAGCGGGAATGTAGCCAGCAGAATATTACCAGTAAAGATCCATGACCTCGATCCGGAAGATAAAGTACTTCTTGAAAGTGAGTTGGTAGGAGTCCTTCGGAGTATTGACTTTATTTATAAGTCTGCCGGAGTTAACCGACCTTTACGGGTCAGTGAAGATCACCCTCAGGACAATCTCAATAAAACTTACTACCGCGATCAGATCAATAAGGTGGCAAATGCTGTAAAAGAGATTATTACCGCAATAAAAAAATATAATCAACATAATGGAGAAGTACCAAAGGAAGTTGTTAATTCAAATCCTGATAAGCCAAAAAATCTGAAAGTAAGAATCATTTTAGCATCTGTTATAATATTGGCGCTAATAGTACTGGGGTATTTCTTTATCCCTAAACTATTTAAATCATCTGAACCAGTTGAAAAATCTATTGCTGTTCTCCCTTTTAAGCTGCTTAGTGATGAACCAGATAAACAATATCTTGCTGATGGTATGATGGAGGCAATACTTCTTAATTTGTCAAAGATTAAGGATCTGCGTGTGATGCCAAGTACTTCAGTTGAACAATTTCGGGTAACTACCAAAACTACACAACAGATTGGAAAGGAACTTGGTGTTGAGTATTTGCTTGAGGGCAGATTTCAAAAAGATGGTAATAATGTCAGGCTAATAGTAAAGTTGATTAAAGCAAGCGAAGAAAGTTATGCGTGGGCTGACGAATATAACAGGACTTGGAATGATGTTTTTTCTGTTCAAAGTCAAATTGCACAGGCCATAGCAACAAAATTGAAAGCAATTATGACCCCTGAAGAAAAACAACTAATTGAAAAAACACCTACAGCAAATCTTACAGCATACGATGCTTATCTTCAAGGACAATTCTACTACGAGAAAAATGATACTGAAGATGGAAAAGCAATTTTCTGGTTTAATGAAGCGATCAGGTTAGATTCCACTTTCGCTTTACCCTGGACATATCTTTCAATGTATTATTGCAGAATCGCCTCAACTGCTGATTCACCTGAATTTAAGGAGGCCAAACGGACCGCTGAGAGAGCGTTAAAATTGGATCCCACCTCAGGTATTGCAATTGTTAACATGGCTGAAATACTTGATAATGAATATGATTTTGAAGGAGCTGAAGAGAAAATAAAATTAGCTTTGAAAATTGATCCTAATGATCAATACATCTTAAGAAATGCAGGTCGTTTTTATACTAAATTGGGAAGAAGAGATGAGAGTATTTTATTATGTAATCGGGCAATAAAAGATGATCCTAATAACTCAACCACGCTGGTGTACTTAACCTTAGCATATTTTTACGCTGACCGATTAACAGAAGCAATGGTAACATTGAAGAAGTATCACGAGCTTGAATATAAAGGGCTTTCGTGGTTGTATTACGAAATTCTTCTGGATGAAGGTAACATAGATAAAATAATTAAAGAAACGAGTTTTGATGATGATGATAATGCCCGTAATGTTGCCTTAGCTGCAGTAAACTTTAAATTGGGTCACAAAAATGTGGCTGAAAAAATATGTGCCCAATTAGTGGAAAAAAAGATAAATAATTGTGCCTACTGGATTGCTTTTGCACATACTTATGAGGATGAACCAGATAAGGTCTGTACATGGCTCGAAAGATCTTATGCTTCTAAAGAAAAACATCTTTCCTACTTAGGGGTAGAACCGGCCTTTAAGAAATTCAGGAATGAACCATGCATAAAAAAATTACTAAAAAAAATGAAATTCCCGGTTTAGAGAAACTGAACATAATGACATGCATAATATCAGACTTCGAATACGACACCTGCCTGCCGGCAGGCAGGTCTTCATCAGCTACCGCCAGAAAGACAACAAAGGCGACAGGTGGGTAATTGAGCTAGCTGGCTTACTATATAGTAACTTACCATATAGTAACTTACATTTTGGTAAATTGTATTGAAATGCGTATAATTGCATAAAAAGTATCATGGAGACACCATTTGTTTTCGGTAAAATAGCTTCAGATAAAAATTTTACGGATCGAAAAGCTGAAACAGAAAGGTTGGTTTCTAACTTTGGTTCATCTGTTAACACGATACTGATATCGCCGAGAAGATGGGGTAAATCATCAGTAGTGGCAAAAGCAGCGGATATCTCTTCGAAGAAAGAAAAAAACATCAGGTTCTGCTTTATTGATCTCAATAATGTAAGATCTGAAGAACAGTTTTATCAGCAACTGGCAACAAAAGTCTTAAATGCGTCAGCTACAAAAACCCGGATTCTTATAGAAAATACCCGCAAATTCTTTGGAAAGCTTATTCCAAATGTTACTATAAGTCCTGATCCCCGGACCGAGCTTAAACTGGGGTTAGATTGGAAAGAGGTGAAAAAGGAGCCCGATGACATTCTTAATCTGGCTGAGAAAATCAGTACTGAGAACAATCTGAAATTTGTTATCTGCATTGATGAATTCCAAAATATTTCCGAATTTGAAAATCCTTTGGATATCCAGAAGAAAATGAGATCACACTGGCAGAAGCATAAAAATGTATCTTATTGTCTTTTTGGAAGTAAGCGTCATATGATGATGGATGTATTTACTTCACCTTCGATGCCATTTTATAAATTCGGTGATATCATTTTCCTTAGTAAAATTTCATTGAAAGATTGGATCATTTTCATTCAGAAACGATTTGCCGATTCCGGTAAAAAGATAGGGCACAATGAAGCACGATTAGTTGCCGAGCTAGCAGATTGTCATCCTTATTATGTCCAGCAACTTGCACAGCAGTCATGGTTGCGAACTGATACCGGCTGTACCATGGATATTATTGAAGAATCATTCCACGATCTTGTATTGCAGTTAAGTATGCTTTTTCAGAACTTAACTGATGGTTTGAGCAGAACGCAGATCAGTCTTCTAAAAGCTCTTACAGATAATATCAATCAATTGAGTTCCAAAAACACCATCCTGGAATATCAGCTTGGGACCTCAGCTAATGTTGTGAAACTTAAGAAAATGCTTATTAACAAAGAGATAATTGATATCCAGGGGAATGAAATTACTTTTCTTGACCCTCTCTATAAATTCTGGCTAAAGGAATATTTCTTTAACAATTGATTTATTTATACGATATAATTAACATGGCAAGTATTATCCCAGGCTACGAATACGACATCTTTATTAGCTATCGCCATAACGATAATCGTTCAGGCTGGGTAACGGAGTTCGTTGCAGCATTGCAGGAAGAAATTGCAGCCACCTTAAAGGAACCCGTCTCCGTTTACTTCGACACCGACCCATCCGATGGTCTGCTCGAAACCCATAACGTAGACAAGAGCCTTGAAGGCAAACTAAAGTGCTTGATTTTTATCCCCATCATCTCACAAACTTATTGCGATTCAAAAAGCTTTGCCTGGCAGCATGAGTTAGTTGCTTTTAATAAATCAGCAAAAGAAGATCAGTTTGGAAGAGATATCAGACTTACCAGCGGGAATGTAACCAGTAGAATACTGCCGGTTAAGATACATGACCTCGATCTGGAAGATAAAACACTTCTCGAAAATGAATTAGGAGGNNACTTACTACCGCGATCAGATCAACAAGGTGGCAAACGCTGTCAAAGAGATCATTACTGCAATAAAGAAACATAATCAGAAGGATGGGGAAGTTTCAAAGGAGGATACTTCAGCAAAGCCAGCACCCCCCAAAAATCTGAAACCAAAAATCATTGTAGCATCTGCTATTGTTCTGGTGATGATTTTGTTGGGATATTTATTTAT
>PLLX01000040.1 GCA_003141415.1 Bacteroidales bacterium | reverse complement strand
CGCCGAAGGCGGGGTCGGCCAGCAGCCCTATTGACTTTGTCTCGGTAGCAGGATCTGTCCTGGTGCAACAAAATTTGATAAGTTGAAATGAATTTGTTCGCATAGACTTTAGGGGCTGATTGAGAAGTTGTCCGGGCTGACGAAGGCAATTAATTAAACCGTCCGAGTTGGTGGTAGCTTTATTTTAAATCAAGGGTCAGTGTCAGATGCCCTCCTAGTCCATCAGTGATTATTCTCATCAATGTCGAGAGTCTTATATCACTCGCATCATTTTCAACCCTTGAAATGTAATTTTTAGTTGTCCCGACTTTAAGTGCAAGTTCTTCTTGCGTAAGATGTCTCTTTTTACGGGCTTCCTGAATCAGAACTCCAAGTTTGAATGATTCAAATTCTTGTTCGTATTTTTCCCTTGTCCGGGTTCCGATTTTCCCATATTTCTGATCAAGGTGATCGTCCCAGGATGTCAGATTTTTATTCTTTTGATTTTTCATAATAGTACTCCATTTTTTGCTTTTCTGCCTTTGCAATCTCTTTTGGTGGAGTCTTTTCACTCTTTTTCTGGAATCCACCAAGAAGAATTACCAAGTTACCTTCATCAAAGAAGCAGAATACTCTGAAAATATTACTTCCTACTTTGATTCTCATTTCATATAGCGCGTCCGTACCTTCAAGATGTTTAAGAAATTTCTCTGGTACAATCCGAAGTGTTCTTACTAAACCAATAACAAAATCAACTTTATCTTGAACTTTTGAACTCAGTGAATTGTAAAAATCCCAGAAGTAGTTTTTATAAACGAATGTGTCTCGTAAAAATCGCTCAGTCACAAATTGTCTTTTTGATCTTTGTTTACAAAGTTACCTAATTAGACAACATTGTCCAAATATTTTTGAGCGATTTTTTTTAAAGCCCTCATAAATGGGCGAGACCTTTCTCGTCATGATGAAGTAGTCAAGATGATACTAAGTCCTGATAGATGGGAGTGTTTTGTCATGTCACGATAAAGCTGTCAAGATGGCTTCTGCTGGGCAGGAGCGCTCGTCGTTACCACCAACGGCCCGGCGGTTTAATTAGGTGCCGTCGGAGCCTGCCCAGAGCGGAGCGAAGGGTCGCGGTGCATTGTTTTTTGCCAGTCCCGGTAGATGGCGGTGAGCTTCGGGTCACGGTGAAACTGCGAGATCGTACCAAGTCCTGATAGATGGCAGTGAAGTTCCGTGTCACGATGAAATAGTCTCGGTGACGAGCAAAAAACAAGGCACCAGAGCGATGGCCGCCAACCCACATAGACTTTATCTCGGTTGCAGGATTAGTCCAGATAACAAAGCTTAATAGACGATTGTAAGTTTTGATCATAGACTTTAAGGGTCATTACAAATTAGTCCGGGTTGGCGAAGGCATTTAATTAAACCGTCCGAGTTATGGGCAGTTTTTTAACTAATTTTGAGGTCAGGTACAATTTTAATCAGAGTACTGGTAATATCTACAATCAATCTTCTGTTATTACCATTCTAATTAAAAAGTCCTTTGAATCTGTTGAATGCGAATTATCAGGGTATGGATTTACTTCTAAAACTTTCCATTTGTAACCAGCAATATCGAGAGGAAATACATTAGGATTAGGATAACATGAGAATAATGTATCAATTTGTCTATGCGCATGAGTAATGTTAAAAAACAAAGCAACATCACCAGACCAAAAGCACTCCATCCCAGTTGGGCATCGAGAATCCCAAATACTGTCCACTGTAAATGATAAGTTCGAAGTTATTTTTTGCTTTTCTCCAACGTGGAAATAAATTTCTTTGCCCAATTCAGTTTTCTGACATGCTGGGAGTAACAAAATTATGAAAATCAATGAGGAGAAAACCTTGATTAAAATGATTAATGTTTTCATAAGAGAACTTAGGTTAAAAATATTTCCAAGAACAAGAGGACACGTAATTGCCTAAATAATTCATCAAAAATCATTCCATGATCCTTGTATCTTTTTGAAGTAATTAAAATTAATCTCAAATCAAATTTCAGGGAGTTATAGGCTAGTTGCGCTGATAACGAAATTGTCTTGGGATTATAAATCTGTCAAACATTAAGAATTGTTTAGGTTAACTATCACTAGGTCAGCGCTATTGCCCATAACGGCCCGGCGGTTTAATGAGTTGGCGTCCATGTCGAGGTGCCGCGTTTTTTGCCAGTCCCGGTAAGTGGACGAGAGTTGTCTGGTCACGATAAGTTGTCTTGACGGTACCAAGTCCGGGTGATGGGTGTGAGTTTTGAGTCACGATAAAATAGTCTAGGTGGCGAGCAAAAAACAAGGCACCAGCGCGCCTGCCCTCGCCGAAGGCGGGGTCGGCCAGCCAACCCAAGATGCTGTCCCGGGAGACGAAACTGTCCGGTTGCTACATACTTTATAAATGTTACAGAGTTTTCGAGCATAGATTTTGGGGTTAGTAACAAAACTGTCCTGGGTTGGCTGAAGGCACTTAATTAAACCGTCCGAGTTAGCGGTTGGCAGTTATTTTTTGTCTCGCAGTTGTAAAATACCTTTTGATCTATGAAAATTGGAAAGTAGTAAGTCGGGATTTAATTTCAGAATATCAGTCATATATGGAAATAGTTTTACTTCTTCTCTCCCTCAACAACTTGTTTTAATTTTCCCAATACCATTTTCCAATTTTCTATTGAATGCTCCTTTTCTTTTTCTGTAGAAATATTGTCTTGAGAAAGAGTTAGGATTGTTTTGTTGTCTCTAATCGCTATTTTGTAAGTTACAAGATTATAATTCTCAGGCTTATCCTCTTTTCCTGACATCGAACTTAAATAAGTGCTTTGTAGTATTTTTTCTGGTTCGATTTTCCTGATAATTCCTTTATCATGATACTTTTTCCCTTCATATTCACCACTATAAGTAATTGTGCTACCTTCTTTCCAATCTGTACTAACATCTGTTCCCATCAAATATCTTTTTATCAATTTAGGCGTTGTTAATACGTTCCAAACTTGTGCAGGAGTAGCATTTACACTTATGGAGGTTTCGGCTATTAATGTATTTTTCATCTTATTCATTTTTAGTATTAGAAACAAAAATTATTCCTTAAAGATGTAGCCTTAAATTTTGGAAAGTGTTACACATTTTTGGAGAAAAATTACATGATTATCCTATTTATTTTGGTGACTGAATTAGTGATGATCCTAAAAAAGCATGCTAAGTGCAATATTCTCTTCTTTTAGTTAGCGGTTGGCTTTTTAATCCTGGTCGGTATCTAGCTGATTGTCAGAGCTGACCGCTAACCTTTAGATTAGTCCCATAAATTTTTGAGTATTAATTTTAAGAACTCCTGGGGTGAACTATGCGCTAACAAAGCATCAGGCTTATGGGCCGATTTAGACCCCAGGAGTTTATTTGCGAACAGAGATTCATATAGATATTGAAGCTTGCAGGCTTACTATAAAGGTTTTGAATGTGTTCGCTTTTATTAATCTAATACACAAATTTATGAAAACAACAGAAACAATGTTTGAAACTTTTGTTGGAATCGATGTCTCAAAGTTAACACTTGATGTTACGATCCTTAAACCTCAAGTCCAAAAGCTATGTCATCGAGTGTTTGATAACTCCGATGAAGGATATTTAAAACTTAAAAACTGGCTTTCAATTCATCATGGGGTTATATTTGCTCGAACACTCTTTTGTTTGGAACACACAGGTCTTTATACACGAAGCATAGATCGGTTTCTTCGTGAGAGGAAAGCTTATGTGTGGATGGAGTCATCATTACATATTAAGAAGAGTCTGGGTCTGACCAGAGGTAAAAATGATAAAATCGATTCACAGAGAATTGCAGAATATGCTTATCGATTTTCAGATAAAGCATCCATAAGGAATCACTGTACTCCAGTTATACAGATCCTTAGGGATTTACTCACTACCCGGGACAGACTTAATAAATCATTGAAGAGTATTGCAGTCTCAATCAATGAACTTAAAAGAGTCGACCTCAAACAGGCAATTAATCTGGAAACCTTTCAGCTTGCTGCAATCAGAGGTCTTAAAACAAGCATAAAGGAAGTAGAAGAAGCAATGTTTGAAACTGTTGAAAATGACAAACAACTTAAGATTCATTGTGACCTGGCTATCAGTATCCCCGGAGTTGGTAAAATCCTGGCGATAAAGCTTATGGTTTATACTCAGGTGTTTACCCGTTTTGAATCTGTCCGTCAATTAGCTTGTTACTGTGGCGTTGCTCCATTTGAACATCGCTCCGGAACTTCAATTAATGGCAAAACAGGTGTATCAAAATTTGCTAACATGGACTTAAAATCAACACTTCATCTAGCTTCTTTATCCGCTATTCAATATAATCCGGATATGAAAGCTTACTATCAACGAAAAGTTAATGAAGGCAAATCAAAAATGAGTGTTATTAATGCTGTCCGGAATAAGTTGCTTTCAAGAATCATTGCTGTAATAAACCGTCAAACACCATATGTTATACTATCTCAAGCCTGAAAAATACTTAAAAATCATTTGGATTTGTCATAGATATCGGCCCGGCGGTTTAATTAGGTGCCGTCTGCGTCGCGGTGCCGAGTTTTTTGCCAGTCCAGGTAGATGGACGAGAGTTGTCGTGTCACGATAAAGTTGTCTAGATGGTACCAAGTCCCGATAAATGGATGCGAGCAGTTCCGTGTCATGATGAAATAGTCCAGATGGCGAGCAAAAAACAAGGCACCAGCGCGCCTGCCCTCGCCGAAGGCGGGGTCGGCTGCCAGCCCTATTGACTTTGTCTCGGCAGCAGGAACAGTCCGGGTGCAACAAAATTTTATAAGTTGGTTAAATTTTCATCTCATAGACTTTTGGGGTCGATTAAGAAGTTGTCCGGGCTGGCAAAGGCAATTCAGCAAACCGTCCGNNAAGATCGGGATATAACGGATTTAGAATATTATCAACAGGTGCATTAAGCTTTGATGCACCTGTAGTATAAAATTCAAAATTGTGCTCACTTAATATTTTACCTAAGTTGGCGGTATCTGTTAAAGCTGTTTCAAAGTCTTCAACTGTCAAAGAAGGTTTACTTAATAGTTGGCAATTACCAATAGTGCTATTTAAGCAGCTAAGAATTAAAAGAACCAGTATTTTTTTCATAGTAATTAATCACAATTATAATTTGGTTTTAAGTTTCTAGTGCAAAAAATATACCATTTGAGAAAACTACAATTCAGATTTTGTTTATCATAGATTCAATACTTCTTCAATCCGATTCGGGGCATAGGCTTGCCGCTAACAGCCCGGCGGTTTAATGAGTTGGCGTCCGTGTCGAGGTGCCGAGTTTTTTGCAAGTCCCGATAAGTGGACGAGCGTTTGGTGTCACGATGAAATAGTCCAGGCTGCCGAGGCAATTCAGCAAACCGTCCGAGTTATGTTTAGGCTTTTATTTTTTGTCATGATGGAACAAAGCTTTTTGTTTTATTGATTACAAAGCTGTCCAGTCCACCAAATTTTTATTCTGATACTTGATATTTAAAATTCTGCAATGAATACTTTTCAATAGGCTTTAAATCAGATGAATTAAAGCTATAAATCTCGAAGGTACCTTCTTTCCCTTCGATCATTTTAGTTGTCAAGTTGTGATATGCTAGCGGAGAGCGGATTATTAAATACTTATCAGAACTTTGTTTAATTATGAATATTGCATCATCCAATGTTACAATTTTATTATCAATGGAATTTGTAGATCCCATCTCAACAAGAGTATTAAATCCATTATAGGCGTGCAAGTTAATATCATGCTTAAGAGCAACTGAGGTCCACCAAGGTTCAGGATTACTCGAAGCCACCATTAATTCTTTATTACAACTGATAAAGTTAAAAAGCAATGCAGTCAACACCGGAATCAGAGCTATTTTATAGCCTATTGATTTTGTTTTAGATTTAGTCATCATTATGATCCTTTTTTTAACGAGTAAATAATTAAAATTACTAGCAAGATATGTTGTGTTATTCCGGAACACCACGTTAATTAATTGATTCTGATAATCGACCAATGCAACATTTGAATTCAAAACAAAACTATCAGCTAAATACTCATGATTAAGTCTAATAGATCTTTTATAGAAGAAAATCAAAGGATTAAACCAATATACTATTTGGACTAATTCTAGTACTAATATATCGAGCGAATGTTTTTGCTGAATATGGGCAAATTCATGAGTCAACAACTCACTTGATATTTTTCCATTCTCAAACTCTTGTTTATTGACGAAAACAGAATTCAAAAAGGAATAAGGCAATATTGTCTGATTTGTTAAAACAACTTTAATTCCATTTATACTTTCAATAGGATTATCTTTTCGAAGTCTTATTAGACGAGATATGTTTATTAAAAACCGAAGAAGTAATAGAAGCCCAACAAGAGCATAAAAAGCATAGAATAGCCAAACTAGTTGAAAAGAGCTTCCCGCTTGTGACGTCAATTCATTGATATTGCCCTTTACTTGTCCTTGAAGCTGGGATATATTAAAATTCAATACTGGTAAATTTGTGGAACTTACCCTTATTTTAATCAATGGTATTACAAATGAAAATAGTAAAGCAAAAAGCAAATAATAACGCTTGAATAGGGGGATGTTCTCTTTTGCTAAAAAGATGTCGAAGAAAATGTAAAAGACAAGCAGACAAATAAATGACTTAATCACAAATTCAATCATTTTGCTTTGTTTTTGGTTTTTATTTGCTCACTAATTAATTTTTGTAACTCTTTAAGGTCTTTTTCACTTAAGTCAGATTCGGTAGTGAAAAACGAGGCAAATTGGGCTGCAGAATTATTGAAATAATCTTTAATTATAGACTTCATCTGTAAAGAAAAATAATCGGTTTTCTTAACCAATGGATAGTACTCTCTGTTACTTCCGTGCTGTTTGTAACCGATAAAACCTTTATCAATTATTCTTTTTAATAATGTTGCTATAGTAGTTGCTGCCGGTTTTGGTTCTGGAAATTCATCAAGGATGTTTTTCAAATAAGCTTTTTCAAGACTCCAGAGATATTTCATTACCTGTTCTTCAGCTTTTGTTAATTGCATGTCTCTACTTACATTAATTATATTCTACAAATATAGAATACATTTTGTAATTAAACAAATAATTTTTATAAATATTTCTAGCATGGTGAATTTTATCTCTTAACTCAATCAGTCTTTGGTTTATATAAGTCAAGATAGTTTGGGCAGAATATGTTTCGCTGATTAGAAAGTAGTCCAGATGGAACTGACCTTGCCGTCATGGCGAATTTGTCTAGTGGTCTGCTTGGTGTCAGGCCACTGCTTAAACATAACGGCCCGGCGGTTTAATTAGGTGCCGTCGGAGCCTGCCCAGAGCGGAGCGAAGGGTCGAGGTGCATTGTTTTTTGCCAGTCCTGGTAGGTGGACGATAAGTCTTGGGGTCACGATAATTTGTCTAAACTGTACCAAGTCCTGATAGATGGATGCGAACTGTCATGTCATGATGAAATAGTCTAGGTGGCGAGCAAAAAATAAGGCACCAACGCGCCTGCCCTCGCCGAAGGCGGGGTCGGCCGGCAGCCCTATTGACTTTGTCTCGGTAGCAGTATCTGTCCAGGTTCCACAAGATTTGATAAGTTGCTGAAAGTTCACTCTCATAGACTTTGGGGGCCGATTGAGAAGCAGTCCGGGCTGCCGAAGCCAATTAATTAAACCGACCGAGTTAGTGGTAGCTGTTAAATTAACTTAATCTTCCAATAATTTTGTTAGCATTTTTCTTAAAATCCCATAGCTTTTTTTATTACTGCCATTTCTTCTTCTGAAGTCAGCATTTTTAATAATTCAAATGCAA
>PLLX01000208.1 GCA_003141415.1 Bacteroidales bacterium | reverse complement strand
TTTTCACAACGCCCGCCATAGTATAGTGATTTCTTCTCACCTTCTATTTTAACCCGGCTGATTTCACAATGATTAGTACATCCCTGACAAACAAACCTGCTGACCTTATAACTTGCGTTTCGAACACCAAAACCTTTGAACCTGGTTTTTTGACCTTCTGCCATCGATCTTTTTGCAAGTATTGCAGCGCCGATAGCCCCGGTCACATCAAAATGAGGAGGTATTATAATACTTTTTCCCAGTACCTGTTCGAAGGCAGCAACCACTGCTTTATTATTTGTAACGCCACCCTGAAAGAATATTTTATTGCCTATCCGCCTGTCGCCGACTACCTTTTGAAGATAATTATATACGATCGAATAGGCGAGGCCTCCGACAAGGTTTTCGTTTCTGGCCCCCTTTTGCATAAATGAGTTTAGATCCGATTCCATGAATACAGTGCAACGATCACCCAGTTTTACCGGACAATCAGATTTCAAAGCCATACAACCGAATTCCTCTACAATATTGATATTCAGTTTTTCAGCTTGCTCTTCAAGAAATGAGCCTGTGCCAGCAGCACATACCTTATTCATTTCAAAATCGACAACAACACCATTTTCAATGCTTATATATTTGGAATCCTGTCCTCCAATTTCGAATATTGTGTCAACTGTGGGATCGTAGTCAATCGCAGCGGTTGCCTGGGCAGTTATTTCATTTACAATATTGTCTGCTCCTATAAAATCGCCGGTAAGATAACGTCCGGAGCCTGTAGTTCCTGATGCGAGTACAATGATATCTTCACCAACTTCGTCAAATATTTCAATCATGCCTTCCCTGATTGCTTCCAGAGGCTTACCTGCTGTTGGAAGATAACGTCTTGCAACTACCCGGTGCTCTTTATCTATAAGAACCACATTTGTACTTAGAGAACCGATATCCAGTCCCAGATAGACACCAACTTTGTCTTTGCCGTTTTTGACGAAATGAACCTCTTTTCTATATTCTGCCGCAGATTCCTTAAGAGGAGGAAGGCTAATAAACTCTGTTGCAGTCCCGGAAAGGTATTCCTCTAGTTTCGAAATACCCGAAAAATGGTTCATATTAAGTTTATTTGAATGGGCATAATAGACAGCACCTATAGCTCCCATCGCTGAATGGTGTTGCGGGATTATAAGCTCACTATCGATAAGGTTTAGGGTCTCTCTGAAAGCCCTGATCATACCTATATTTGCTGCAACTCCTCCGGAAAAAACAACTGGTTTTTTGATCTCTTTACTTCTAGCTACATTACTGCGAAAGTTTCTGGCTAAAGCAAAACACAAACCTGCTACGATATCATGCAGGGGAGTTGCTATCTGCTGGTGATGGATCATATCGCTTTTTGCAAAAACACTGCAACGGCCTGCTATCCTGGGGGGATCAACCGATTTTAACGCCATTATACCAAACTCATTTTCAATTGGAACGCCTATTCTTCTTGCCTGCTGGTCAAGAAATGATCCCGTTCCCGCAGCGCATATGCTGTTCATTTCAAAATCAACCAGTCTGGAGTGTCCGTTTTCAGGATTCTTTTCAAGGATTATTAGTTTAGAATCTTCTCCCCCTATCTCAATAATTGTTCTTGCTTCCGGATACAATATTCCCGTTGAAGTTGCCTGTGCAATTATTTCATTGACAAAAGCCCCACCAATAAGTCCGGTGGCAAGTTTTCCTCCAGTACCTGTTATCGCAATTCCTTTTATTGATTTGGAAGAATACTTTTCAAGCACCGAGGATAATCTGTCTTTCAGAACATTAAAAGGCTTTCCATAAACATAATCATAATGCTCTTCCAGAATATTGTTTTTCTCATCAATAATCACTGTATTTAGAGAAACAGATCCAATATCAAATCCCAGATAAAAGTTAGAATCAGAAAATCCGGAGGGAAGTGATTCAAGAGCCATAAATAGAGGTTTTGATCAGTTTAAAAACAAATCTTCTGGAACAGAAAAGTTTAATTTCAAATATATTGATTTCCTGCTTAAGAATCATTCTATATAGATCCTTTTATGATATTTATCATTTGTTTGAATAACATAATATGCTAATTATCAAATTTTTAAAATTTAAAATATTCTAGATATATAATATATGATTTCAAAACTATTATATTTTCAATTTATCTCATTTTTCAAATTTTCAAGTTCCTTTTTACACGCAATCCTCCTGAAGTACCTCTCCATTTATTCCAACAATCATTTTCTTTACCGGAACTTTTCTGGAAGCGTTCACCAACGCTGTTTTTACCATCTTTAAAAGACCACCGCAACAGGGGACTTCCATCATCATAACAGTTATTGTATTTACCTTGGCTATGTCTATCATGGAAGTTAGTTTCTCAACATATGAATCGGTTCCATGGTCAAGTTTTGGACAAGCAATGGCAAGAGATTTGCCTTTTAAATGGTTCTTATGAAAACCACCCATTGAGAATGCCACACAGTCGGCTGCCACTAAAAGATCCGTGTTCCTGAAATAGGGTGCATTAGGATTGATCAGATGCATCTGCACAGGCCACTGTCGGAGTTCCGATGGCTGTTCTGCCTGTAAAGCATTGTTATTCTGAGTGTATGGTATCTCAATAACCACTGCTCTTGATCCCGGGCAGCCGCCTCCTTCATGATTATGCTGCTGAGAGTGATTATTAACGTGATGTTCATTTGCTAACACTTTACCATGATTATGTACTTCGCTCATAACCTCATCGAGATTAAATTTTAACTCTTTTCTGTGGTCTTTCAGATAAGATACGCCTTCCTGAAGAAAACCTGTTTCTCCATGATCTTTCATATGATTGAGATGTGCTAGAATTGAATTTTTCCCTTTATCTTTCATCTGTTCCATTACACGTGTTTCATTATATGGCTCTGCTTCCCTGGTCTCAATAGTAATAGCGCCCTCAGGACAATTACCTATACAGGCACCTAGTCCGTCGCACATAAGTTCACTTACCAGTCTTAACTTGCCATCAATTACCTGTAATGCACCTTCGTGGCAGTTTGGAACACACTTGCAGCAACCGTTGCACAATTCCTCATCAATTTTCAATATATCTCTTTTCATATAGCATGTTTTATTAGTTTTCTCCTGCAAAAATGGAGAAATGAAATGAGGTAAATTGTAACATATGTTACAAAATGGTAAATATTTTTAGAGAGTTCACTTCTACCCACAGTACCCCTTTTTAATTCCCCCAAGGGGAAAAAAACTCTCTATGTTCCACTGTATTTCAACTAATTATCAGAGGATTTCCTCCTCCATGGAGGAGATGACCGAAGGGCTGAAGGGTCTAGTATTTCAGCGAATCATCATTTGCCATATTGGTAAGTGCAACATAAACCATCTTAGCCACGTCTTCCATTATATCAATTGTGACTGCATCGGGGTCATCGCCCGGTAGATGGTAATATACCTTTTTATACCAGTCAGTTGTCCCTATTTCCATAGTCCGGTATCCTGCCATACTGAAAACAACTCCATCGCTCCTTGGTCTGCCATAATAGGCTCCCGGAACAGGAGCTGAAGTTTGCATGGTCCTGTGAATATAATGTGTATTTGCCTGAACAAAATAGTTAAGCAGTTCATTATAAGTACTACCTGCACTCACTGATAACCCTGTCCCGTTTCCAACCATATCAAGATTGATGAAGGTGATGGTTTTGTCTTTCGCAAAAACAGGTTTTTCAGTATAAAGCTTACTCCCGATTAAACCTGATTCTTCACCTCCAAAAAAAATAAACATTACAGATCTTTTTAATCCTATCCCTGATAGTGCCAAAGCTTTGGCCGCTCCCATAATATCAATGACACCACTTCCATTATCGAGGGCCCCGTTCACAACTTTTCCTGCTCTCCCGACAGCATCAAGGTGAGCACCTATAATAATTACCTCACTTTTCAGTACCGGATCACTGCCTTCAATCATTCCGATAACGTTGCATGCTTTTCCTTCGGGATGTCTTGTAGTGTTGGCCCTGATAGTAACTCTTTTCCCTGTGTAGAACGAGACGGGCTTAAATGTTCCCTTTATTTTATCAAGGATATCTTTATTTGTTGTTTTAAGTCCGGCAAAAATATCAGCGAGAGGTTGAGGACCAATACCGCAGACTATGATCGAGGGATCATATGAGATATTAGGATTTGCCAATGCCCCATCTATATACAGCATTCCTGCTGCGCCATGTTTTACTGCATTTTCAAGTTTGTACTGATGGTAACAATATCCAACCCATTTTTTATATTCAGGGTTTCGTGGGTCGGAGTACGGTATATCCCTATTCATCAGTACAATCTTTCCCTTTACATCAATTCCTTTATAATCATCATAATTCAATTCCGGAGCTGTAACACCATATCCGACAAAGACTACTTCAGCAGTTATTTCTCCGTTACCGGAATTCATACCAGGATAATATTCATCCGGATAGTTATAATTTTTCCTTATTAAGGAACCGTCGGTCTGGGCTAAATTCATGGTTAGACTGCCAATATCATTTACACTAGTGTAAGGGAAATCGAACCATTGAAAATAATTGGCATTATCACCGGCAGGTTTAATGCCCCATTCTTTTAACTTTCCTGCCACCCATTCTGCACTGGAAATGAATTCAGGTGTGCCGGTCAGCCTGCCATTAAATTCTGGAGAGCAAAGCTTCTCAAGCCAGCTCATCATCTCTTCGCTTTGGATCGAGTGAAACTGTTTCAGCAGTTTTGATTCAAAATCATCCTGCGACTGAGCCAAACGCGAAGCTGACAAAATCATTACTGAAAAAAGAATGATTATTTTTTTCATTAAAGTTGGTTTTAGAAGGTCTAAAAGTAGAAGAAAAACTGATTGATTCCTTATAACTCCTTCCGTTTATTACCTCACCCCAACAACTTTCTCAGGGGAGAGGGGCTAAATCGATTAAATACTGTGTATTACCCTCTTCTCTCCCGGGAGAAAGGGGCAAAGAGAATGAGGTAGAAATCACAGAAGTTGGTTGGATAATTAGCTTATCCAGTTTCTGAAGAGCTAGATGAAAGACAGGGTTATTTACTACTTTTGCGAAAAAACCATGGATTATTCTCTTCTCTCAAATGCCCCTCTGTTCAAAGGAATGTCACCTGAAGCTGTTGAAACAATTCTTGCTGCAGTACCTTTTAGAGTAAAAAAATTTCAGTCAGGGTCGATGATATCTCAAAGCGGAGAACCGGTTAATTCACTGATAGTTGTCATCAGCGGAGTTGTTAAGGGCGAAATGGTAGACTTTGCAGGCCGGGTAATTAAGATTGAAGATATTATTGCACCGGCAGCACTTGCTCCCGCATTCATATTTGGAAACAGGAATAGATTTCCTGTCAACGTAATTGCTGTCTCGGATGGAGAATTACTTTTAATCGAGAAACCTGATTTTCTTAAATTTTTAATGAATCATGATATTATACTGGTAAACTTCCTTGACATGGTCTCAAACCGTTCCCAGTTCCTGTCTGAGAAAATAAAATTCCTTAATTTTAAAACAATAAAGGAGAAGCTTGCCAATTACATTCTTCAGAAAGCCGGCAAGGATGGGATGTTGGTTACTCTCGATATGACGCAGAATGACCTTGCTGATTTTTTTGGTGTTGCCCGACCATCTGTAGCCAGGGCACTTGGTGACCTCCAGGAAGAAGGATTTATTGAAGCAAAAGGCAAAAACATAAAGATAATTGATAAAGAAGGGCTTGCTGATCTGACAATTGACTGATTATTTATTCCTTTTCTGCCAGAAGAGATCCTTTTGCCATCGGGAGAGTAATTATAAAGCAAGTGCCTTCACCTTCCTTGCTTTCAACGGTGATACTTCCATTATTTATTTTTACTAACTCATAGCAGAGCTTTAGTCCCAACCCTGTTCCCTTCTCATTTTCAGTGCCGGGTGTACTTTCAATTTCGGTGGCTGTAAAAAAATATTTTTGCTTTGTTTCTGGAATACCGATGCCATTATCGCATATCTTCAACATTATGCATTCACTATTCTGTGTTTTGTCTTTGAGAAGGATACTGATTCTTCCTCCTCGTGGTGTATATTTTACAGCATTTGACAACAGATTTCTGATTATTATATCAAGCAGATCTTTATCAAAGAAAGCAATTGATTTTCCTACCTGGGTGAAATTAACAGATATCTCTTTTTTATCAGAAGTTTCTTTGAATATGCTTAAGTTTGTGAGTATAATATCTGCCAGATCGCGTTTTTCAGGAGAAAACTTTATTTTGTCCTCCTGATCTCTCCCCCATACAAGCATATTCTCCAGCAGACTGATAACAAGCTGTGCATACTGGATACTTGAGTTTGCAAAAGTATCGTATTTCTCTTTGTACTCTTTTTCTTTAAGAAGATTTAACATGTAGAGAATGTTTACCACAGGGCTTCTTAAATCATGCGCAATAACAGAGAAAATCCTGTTTTTCAGTTGAATGGTATCTGACAATTGCTTGTTTTGCATTGCAATCATTGTGTTCTGCTTTTCGATTTCTTCATTCCTGTTTTTAAGCTCCTGTGTTCTCTCATTTACAAGAAGTTCCAGGTTGCGATTCACAAAAGCAAGCTCGTTCTGTAGTTTTTCCTTTTCATTAAATGCTCGGATCCATTTATACATTATAAGAGCTGTCTGAATGAAAACAAAAACTACAATAATATACGTCAATAAATATCCAAAATTACTCTCTGATTTTCCAAGAGAAACTTTAAGGTCATGGAGCCCTCCTAGAAAAAGCAGGATAAATGCCAAAAAATACAAAAAATCAAGCCCACTTTTCTTAAGTGTAGCCAGGAAACTTTTGTATAGAAGATAGCATATCAGCAGAATCATAAGCGGATAGTAGACAACTGCAGAATAACTGAAAATGCTAACCGGAAGAAAAAGGGTTAAACAAGAAGCTGCCAGGAATAGTATAGTAATGAACCATGCAGCTATCCGGGCAAACTTTGATGAGTAAAGATTTACAACAAACCACGACCAACCAATAATTACAAGGTATAAATTAAGGTATTCAAACCTGACTACCCAAACCCATTTGATATCGATCAGATTGAAAATAAGAAAATGGGAGGTAAAAAGAGGTCTTAAAGCCAGACCAAAAGTTGTGATGCTGAAAGATCCCAAAAGTTTTTCGACCGGATTTAATATAAAAAATAACAGGAAGAAGATTGAGAATCCCAGGAGAAGGCTTATAACAGCCCATTCCGCTGCCCAACTGTCGGCCAATTGTTTCTGCACTTCTTTGAAGGTGCCAAGCTTTACAGGTAACCAGAATCCTCCTCGACGATGATTATAATTAGAAACGTTTATTATTATTTTCAAAGAATCCGCTTCGGGATTAATACTGAAAAAATTTGTTTTGTACTCGGGTTTCGTTTCCTCAGCTGATTTTCCGGGAGTCCCATTGCCTCCAACGTATTTTCCGTTAAGGTAGATATCATAAGAGGAATCAAATACTGGAAGATCAATACCCACCGGTTTATTAAATCCTTTAGGAAATAAGACTGTCAGACGGTATGTGGCGTAGCCGAATCTTTCAGTTTTAACAGAGTCTGGCGGGTAATCTGTCCAATAAGATGGGACATTTCCATAATAATCAGGTTTATGATGCCCTGTTAAAAAATCATAGGGCCGTAACATCTTTTTCCAGTAAAACTCCCATTCACCATTAAGCTTTATAATGAAATGATCAGGATTCCTGATTTCACGAAGATCGAGGATACCTTTGACCGCTGTTGGAGAGGGCCCTTTTGCATTCAGCGTAAACGTAAATAGAGGAAGGAATATTAATAAAAAGATCGGCCTGATTCTCATTTCTGATGGGCGAAGGGTTTATTGTACAAATATAAATCTTTTAATAGAACAATATCACTGTTCAATAACTGTGAGATAGTAACCAGGATTGTGAAATTTTTAAATCTGTTTCCTTACAAAGGCCTGATCATTTAGGCCATATGTTTATAAGATTAAAATACACAAAAAAAGGAAAGACACCGGGCGGTGTCTTTTCCTCGATTAACCTAAACCTGATCGTTGAAGTCGCCGAATGGCGATTGTAGAGAAATTAAAACTATTGTAAAATTATTCTTTTCATGTCCGCCAAAAGGATTCATTAATAAATGAACCTTTGAATATGTTGTTTACTTTTTTTGAAGTCTTTCAATGTATAGACGTTTGACAACAAAAATTGTTGCATTGCTTTTTGTTAATGATTTGTTAATCATATGTTAATTTTTTATATGTATCAGATATATAAACAATTGAAATTGTAAATTGTTTGCCTGAAATTAAAGATTTTCTCGCCACCGGGAATAATCAGCAATAAAAAACTATAATTGAAAGTCAATGTTGATATAAATAGCTGAAAATATGGATTAAAGTCCGTAACTTTAATTATCAATGACCCCATACTTAAGCCCTGAATTCTTTTTTCTTATTATTTCTCATACTCAACAGAAATATTTAACTTGCATCCATCTTATAAATGAGATGATCGCAAAACTGAAATATCGTTTCATGATGCAGCGTCTTGGCAGAAGGCTCTATTGTTGTCTCATGTTCTACAACTTCTGACCATAGTTTATTCTGATTTTCAGAATAGAATTTCCTTAAGGATCAATCAAACTTTGCAGTTCAGTCAAATTCGCTTTTCTATGAAAGGACTTATTTTCAGCGTTAAAAAATACTCAATCCACGATGGCCCCGGGATCAGGGTGACTTTTTTCCTAAAAGGATGTCCTTTGAACTGTAAGTGGTGCCATAATCCGGAAGGGATATCTCCATTTACCGAGACTGTGATGCAGACGAACAGGGTTGGTGACAGAGAATTCAGTAACGACAAGGTTGTTGGGAAATATTATTCGGTTGACGAGGTTCTCGAAATTCTCGATAAAGACAAAGTTTTCATGGATCAGTCAAAAGGCGGTGTCACATTCTCGGGTGGGGAACCTATGCTTCAGTTTGAATTTCTCCTTGAAGCACTCAAGGCGTGTAAAGAAAATGGATATCATACAGCAGTTGATACTTCAGGATATTCATCATCAGAAAGTTATAAATCAATAATTCCATTCACAGACCTTTTTCTTTTCGACATAAAACATATTGATGAGGTCAGTCATATTGAATCGACTGGCGTATCCAATTACGGAATTCTTGATAATTACAGGCTGTTGCTTGAATGCGGGAAACATATAATGGTTAGAATTCCTGTTATTCCGGGTATAAATGATGATCCGGATCATCTGGAAAGACTGAAACATTTTCTTATATCAACAAAAACTGATTCGCTTAAGAAGATAAATCTTTTACCTTTCCATAAGATAGGATCTTCAAAATATAAGAAATTCAATATTCCATACAAGATGGGAAATACAGAACCACCTGACAGAGAAGAAATGCAGATTCTGAAGGAATTTTTTCTGGAGACAGGGATTAAAGTTAAAATCGGAGGATGAGATTAAAAATGAAACTAAGTTATTATAATACCTTAATGAACCTATGTGAATACCTTGGTGTCCTTTGTGGTTAATTTTTGTTTTACCACAAAGCAACACAAAGGACCTCGCGAAGTAACAAAAAGGAGTACAGTTTGTTAATTAAAATCAACAATCGTCAAAATATGATTTTATCAGAAAGAGTTAAAAAATTACGGGACCAGAGCCTGAACGCAGTCGAAAAAATCAGTGCAGAAAGAGCATTGCTAATAACTCAGTTTTACAAGAGTGATGAAGCACGTGAACTATCAGCGCCTGTGAAAAGGGCAAAGGCTTTTGAATATCTCCTGAAGAATAAGAAGATATGTATCAATGAGGGTGAACTGATAGTGGGTGAAAGAGGCCCTGCCCCTAAGGAGACCCCTACTTATCCTGAGATAAGCCTGCATTCAATGAACGATCTTGAAATTCTTAATTCTAGGGAAAAAGTTTTCTTCAGGGTTGATGATGAGGTAAAAAACATTTATGAGAAGGAAATCATTCCATTCTGGGCAGGAAAGAGCAATCGCGACAGGATAATGTTGCTGATGACTCCGGAATGGTTGAATGCTTATAATGCAGGAGTGTTTACTGAGTTCCAGGAGCAGCGTGCCCCCGGACATACTGTACTTGGATACAGGATGTTCAAAACGGGTTTTATTGCAGTAAAGAAAGAGATAAAAGATGCATTTGATGCTCTCGATTTTTTCAAGGATAATAATGCATTTGAAAAGCTTGAGGAGCTTAAGGCAATGGATATAGCCTGCGATGCAATAATTATGTATGCCAACCGTCATGCTGATGAACTTGAAAAACTATCCCGCAATGAGATGAACCCTGAAAGGAAAATCGAGTTGTTAAAAATGGCAAATGTATGCCAGAAAGTGCCTGCAAATGCTCCTGAAACAGTTCATGAAATGCTTCAGCACTACTGGTTCATACACCTGGGTGTCATAACAGAGCTAAATCCATGGGACTCTTTTAATCCGGGCAGACTGGACCAGCATTTATTACCTGTCTATGAAAAAGAAAAGGAGTCAGGTTCTCTTTCAACAGATGAATTAGATGATCTTCTTGGCTGTTTCTGGATAAAATTCAACAACCATCCTTCACCTCCTAAAATGGGTATAACAGCCAGTGAAAGTAATACGTACACCGATTTTTGTCTTATTAATCTTGGCGGTGTAAAACCTGATGGTACCGATGCCGTAAATGAGATGTCATATATTCTGCTTGATGTTATTAAAGAGATGCGTATACTTCAGCCGAATTCTATGGTACAGATCTCAAAAAAGAGCCCCGACAGGTTTATTCATAAAGCTCTTGATATTATCAGAACCGGATTCGGACAACCCTCATGCTTCAATACAGATTCAATAATCCAGGAGCTTCTCAGGCAGGGAAAAAATCTAATTGACGCAAGGAACGGCGGGGCATCAGGATGTGTTGAAACCGGGGCTTTCGGCACTGAAGCATATTGGCTTACAGGTTATTTCAATCTGCCAAAAATGCTTGAGCTCACTCTCAATAACGGATTTGATAAAAGGACGAATAAGCTTGTCGGACTGGAAACCGGTTACGCGTATGACTATAAGAGTTTTGATGATCTTATTGAGGCATTTAAATTACAGGTTAATTACTTTGCCGATATAAAAATCAGGGGAAATAATGTAATTGAGAAAACTTTTGCAATCTGGTTGCCGGTACCCTTCTTATCTTTACTTGTTGAAGATTGTATTTTGAACGGCAGAGATTATAATAGCGGCGGAGCCAGATATAACACATCTTACATCCAGGGTGTTGGACTTGGAAGCATTACTGATATGCTGACATCAATCCGTTATAATATCTATGATAAAAAGAAGATTAGCTGGGAGACATTAACCAAAGCTCTGGAAGATGATTTCATAGGGTACGAACAGGTTCAGTGTGAAATGATCTATAATACACCTAAGTATGGCAATGATGATGATTATGCTG
>PLLX01000222.1 GCA_003141415.1 Bacteroidales bacterium | reverse complement strand
GATTATTATGAGCTTGAATCACACAGGGTACAGATTAACGGAGATTTTACTAATAACGGAGTAGTAAGGTTTTCCAATCTGACCTATCCTGTATATAATCAATTGCCCGCAAATGGATTTGCGACTGTCTATTTTCAGGGATTAAGTGATAAATCATTAAACTGTAATGGACAAACTGATTTTTATAACCTTGTAGTTGATAAAGGAAATGACCAGACCTTTAAGCTTACAATTAATTCTTCTGCATATAGTAATTTCAGATTGTTTGGTGCAAACACATCAGCGGGTGATCTTACTAACCCTGCAACACCGGCAGCCAACCCTAACCTGAAAAAAGCTTTATGGATTAAAAACGGGTCACTCGTTTTGCAGGGATTGGTTGCGATACCGTCTCTTTCAGAAGGAGCAACAGCGGGACCGCCTTCAAGTGACTTTTTTGTTCCCTTAAACGGAGCTCTGTTTTTAGAAGGTGCAGGGGTTATTGTTCTGTCTACTGCAGATGATTTTACAGAAGTAAATGCTGCATATGGATTAGCGGGTGGCTCAAATGCAACCTATGGTATTAATACATCAGGAGGCAACAGTGGCTTTTCCATACTTGGTAAGCTCCAGATCGACAATGGTTATCTATCTACCCGTGAATCATCGGGTTTACTTTACTGGAGTTATGCTTCGGGACAGTTTATTCTGAATGGAGGTAAAGTGGATGCCAAACAGTTCCATAATCCTGAGGGAGCTGCTAGCGGTCTTATATCATTTGTTCAAAATGGCGGAAGCTTAAATCTCAGGGGACGGTTTACAAATACAATAAACTATGTGAATCCTGCCGGTCTGTCTAATGCATTAATAAATACAGCCAGAGCAGACAATAGCATTGATCCAGCTGCGGGGATTGGAACATTTAGTATTAACAGTAATCCAGCAAATGGATTTGCCATGTCAGGTGGTACACTTTCAATATATGATGTTTGTAATATTACTGCAACACCACTGGCATTTCTCGTCAATTCTCCTGTCTCGAATATTAATGTAACAGGAGGTACTGTTCAGTTGATTCCTACTACCGGAACGGTTGCCGCGGATGCTGATTATTATGTAAACAGCACAGCACCTTTTAGTAGTCTTACAATTAACCGGGCAAGCGGTTCCAGAATTGTTCAATTGAATACATATCCTTTAACTGTTCTTAATAACCTAAGCCTTTCATCAGGGATATTACAGGCAAATAATCTCGATGTCACTATTGGCGGAGATTTTACAATCGCCAGTGGTACAACATATACTCCCGGGACCAATACGACAGTTCTGAACGGAGTAGGAATTCAGACATTCTCAGTTTATGCAGCTCAGACATTGAACAATTTCACAATTGATAAGCCTGCCGGAATTGCTATGAATTTTGCCGGGACTTCAGGATCTTCAATAAATGTGGTTGGCAACTTCAGACTTGTATTAGGAACACTTAATGATAATGGAAATATAATTAATCTATCGGGTAATGCATTTAACTCAGGGGTTCATGCCGGTACCGGTAAAATTGCTTTTATTGGAACAGTGGCTCAAACCATTGATGGGAATGGTATTTTCAATAATGTCGAATTAAATAATAATAGTGGCGCTGCAGGTTCAGCTCCTGTTTCCTTAATTGCCAATACAACAGTAGATGGATTACTGACTTTTTCAAGGGACAGACTTTTTAATATCGGAATCTTTAATTTAAAACTTGAAGCAGGTGCTTCAATTGTTAACGGGAGTGCATTAAGATATGTTCAAACTGCAGGAAATGCCGGTGACGGTGGACTTACAAAAGTATTTTCATCAATGGCAGCATTTGTTTATCCGGTGGGAGCACCTACTTTGGTTCCGGTCAGACCAGTTAAATATACTCCAGCTACAATAGGATTTACTTCTGCTCCAACTACATATGGCTCAATAACTGTTATTCCGGTTGGGTATGAGCATCCGGCCACAACTATGAACGGACAAAGCCTGACCTATTTCTGGCGTGTTGAATCATCGGGTTTTGCAGGGATTGCAGCAAATTCAGTTACTCATACATTTGTATATGATCAGACAGATGTAGTTGGTACTGAAACGAATTATATTCCTTCACTTTATAACAGAACAACCAGTACATGGAATAATGGAGCAGCCGCAAATATTAATACTGTAACTAATACGATATCAGATTGGGCGGTCAGCACAAATTATATTGATGCTGATTTTACTGCTGGTGACGCATCTTTCGGAGCCCCTCTGAAATTTTACAGTATTGCAAGTTCCGCATGGAATTTAAATACGACATGGTCATATACTTCGGGTGGTGCCGCTGTACCTGCCGGTGCAGTTGAAGGCACTAATTTCCCTGGCCCAAACAGTATTGTGTTTATTGAAAACAATCATACTGTCAATTTAACTGCTAATCAGAGATGTGCCAGCTTACAGATACAGTCAGGTTCAGTTCTTGATATTTACACCTGGACAGGAAGCGTATTTAGTATGGTAATGAACAATTCAGGAGGAAATGGTCTGTTCAGGCTTACAACAACTCCAACACCGCAGTGGCAGATTCCAAAAATATTCACATTCCCCTCCGGAGATTTTTCTGACTTCAATAATAACAGTGGTACGACTGAATTTTATGATATTGATGGTACTGTTGGTTTCCTGTATATATTACCTGCAAATGTTACGTCATATGGTAATCTTAAAGTCACTGCAAAAGGTGGTGATAATCTTATTCTTCCAAATAATGCGTTAACGACTATTAAAGGAGACCTTACGGTAGGCGGTGACAATTCTAACGCATGGATCTGCATGAGTTGGAGTACAGCTCATAATGGATTTACGCAAGATAATTATGGACCTATAGTTGAGAAAACGGTTCATGTTACCGGCAATATGTTTATAAATACCGGGACATTCATTTATATGGATGAGTACCTGCCTCAACATTTGGTGGTTGATGGGAATGTTACAGTTAATCCAAATGCTTGGATTGAATGTTATACTCCCAATGGTAACTCTCCAGGTGGCCCACCTCAGGCAAATACGATGGCTATTGGTGGGAACCTGATAAATAATTCTAATGGATATGCAAGATTTCATAATGGCACTTATTATTGTGATTTAACTTTTCAAGGGTCTACTAGTGCATCTTTATCGGGAACTAGCCCTTCCACTATTTTTAACAAAGTGACTTTAAATAAGGGCAACTCTCAAACTACGACTCTTACCTGTGATATTGGTGGAACGTTAGGTACTCTTACAAATAATTGGTTGACTTTGCAAAATGGTACTTTCAGATATGTGAGAACGAATCCAAATTCTGATTTTACCATCTCAACAGTTACACCTTTTAATATTCCTGCTACTGCTGGACTATACATTAATTTACCAAGTAATACGGGTAA
>PLLX01000112.1 GCA_003141415.1 Bacteroidales bacterium | reverse complement strand
TAGACGTCGACCGGGATCACGTGCTCGACTCCTTTAACGACGCTGTATGAGTTAAGGAAAAACGGGCCTCCTGAAATAGCACAGGCGCCCATTGCTACTACATACTTTGGTTCAGACATCTCATCGTACAGACGTTTTAATACCGGGGCCATTTTATGTACAATAGTACCCGCAACAACAATCACATCTGCCTGACGGGGGCTTGCTCTGTAGACTTCCATCCCGAATCTCGCAAAGTCGTGTCTCGCAGCTCCGGCAGCCATCATCTCAATACCACAACATCTTGTTGCAAAAGTCAAAGGCCACAGGGAATTCTTCCTGCCCCAGTTAATAACGTCATCAATTGTAGTCAATAGAATATTGGTGCCGGATGCATTAAGAAGATCAAGGCTTTCATTATCCCCGAATTCTTCTCTCTTCATTCCTTTTATTCCCATATAAGTGCATGTTTTTTCCAGGCATAAAGTAATCCCAGACCCAGTATAAAAAAGAATATTATTATTTCGATAAATGCAGCCATACCTGTTTCTTTCATTACTACTGCCCATGGAAATACGAGGACTGTTTCAACATCAAAGACCAGAAAGAGAATGGCAAAAAGATAATACCCTACATTAAATTGTAACCATGTGACTCCCTCGGTAGGGATACCACATTCATATGGTTCAAATTTCTGAGGATTTGTTGATTTTGGAGCTACGATTCCCGAAAAGATCAGAACTAATCCTACAAAACTGGCTCCGACTAAGAAAAACAGAATTAACCATTCATTATTCATGGGAAAATGTAATTAAGTTAAATTTAAGCCGAACAAAAATAGATTTTTTTTTTGTTTTCCGAAATGATTAGTAAATGATATTAGTGATATTTATCACCTTAACAATATCTATTGTTATTTATTTCACAGATTAGATGTATGTTAGAGCCGGAAAAGAAGTTAAGTGGTTTTTTAGGTTGCTAATATGACTTTTTTCATGTTATTAACTCTGCAATATTAATTACTTTCGTCTGTTATAATAAATATCATTGATAATTCAGCACTAATAAAAATACTATGAGTTCAGATACACATCATTCCGGAATCGCCGGACTGGGAGGGGAAGTGTTGGAACACACAGAAGTAAAGGTTAGTCATTGCTACCAATGCGGAAAATGTTCGGCAGGCTGTCCGCTTTCAGAAGAGATGGATTATCCCCCGAGTGTAATAATGAGGATGCTGCAGACCGGCAACCCGGTGCTCGAAGATAAAGTATTACGCTCTTTCTCAATATGGGTATGCCTTACATGCGAGATGTGTTTTGCCCGCTGCCCGATGAGTATTGATATTCCAAAAATGATGGATTTCCTGAGAGAAAAATCTATAAATGAGAAAAAAGCTAATCCAAAAGCAAAAGAGATTGTTGCCTTTCATAAATCTTTTCTCGACTCAATTAAATTTACAGGAAGGCTCTATGAAATCGGATTGTTTGTTGATTATAAAACCAGGACATTAAAAATTCTGGAGGACCTTGCACTTGCCCCAAAAATGATGAAACGTGGTAAGCTGAATATAATTCCTGAGTTAATAAAGGACCGCTCAGGGATCGCTGCAATCTTCAGAAAATCTAATAAAAAGAATAAAAACTAAATATATGACTCTCGGATTTTATCCAGGTTGTTCGCTGAAAGGATCATCGCGTGAATACTCCGAATCGGTTCTTGCCGTTTCAAAAGCATTCGATATCAATCTTGAGGAAATTAAGGACTGGAATTGCTGCGGGGCAACAGCCGCCCATAACATGAATAAAGAACTTTCTCTGGCGCTTCCTGCAAGAATTCTTTCTCTGGCTGAGAAACAGGGATTAACAGAAATAGTCGTTCCATGTGCAGCCTGTTACAGTAGATTGACTGTAACTAAACATGAGTTATCTAAAGACGCTACACTTAAAGCTGCTGTAACTGAGGCAAATGGTCTTGAATATACCGGATCGGTAAGCGTTTTAAATATTGTGCAGTTTCTCGATAAATACATCACACCAAACCTTGAAAACCGGGTGGTAAAGCCGTTTGATCATAAAGTTGCATGTTATTATGGTTGTCTTCTTGTCAGACCACACGAGATATTAAAATTTGACCGTGAGGAAGATCCACAATCACTGGATGTGCTGATGCTCAAGGCAGGAGCGACTCCTATTGACTGGGCCTTCAAAACAGAATGTTGCGGTGCAGGATTGTCAGTTTCAAGAACCAGTTCAGTAGGCAGACTATCGGGCAAGATAATCGGCGATGCTAAAGATCGTGGTGCTGTAGCTGTGATAGTTGCCTGCCCGATGTGCCATTCGAATCTCGATATGCGTCGTGATGCGATAAACTCTTACCTGGGCGAAAAGATTGATATTCCTGTTCTTTATATAACACAGGCTATCGGTCTTGCTCTTGGTCTCGACAGGAAAGCCCTTGGTCTTCAAAGGCATTTTGTGAAAGTTACGGTTTGAATATTAATAAGTATATCAAGCAATTATATGTCAAAAATTGGAGTATTTGTCTGTCATTGCGGGGAAAACATAAGCGCCACTGTCGATTGCGCTAAAGTAGCTGAAACAGCCGGCAATTATGATGGTGTAGCATTCAGCGTAGATTATAAATATATGTGTTCCGACCCGGGGCAGAATCTTATAAAAAGCGCTATTAAAGAGAAGGGGCTTACCGGAGTTGTCGTGGCATCCTGTTCACCCAGAATGCATGAACCTACTTTCAGAAAAGCCTGTGCAGAAGCCGGATTGAATCCATTTATGTGCGAAATGGCTAACCTAAGGGAACATTGTTCCTGGGTACATGAAAAAGGTGAAGCCACTACTGAAAAAGCAATTGATCTGGTCAGGATTCTCGTAGAAAAAGTAAAGTATAATCATTCACTTAATGAAATAAAAGTACCGGTCACAAAGACCGCTCTCGTTATTGGAGGTGGTATTGCCGGAATCCAGGCCAGCCTTGATATAGCGAATACCGGTCATAAAGTGATACTAATTGAGAAAGATCCTTCAATCGGAGGTCATATGTCTCAGTTGTCGGAAACTTTTCCAACACTCGACTGCTCCCAGTGTATTCTTACACCAAGAATGGTAGAAGTTGCCCAGCATCCTAATATTACATTATATACATATGCTGAACTTGAAAGCCTCGAGGGATTCATCGGTAACTTCAAGGCCAAAATAAGAAGGAAATCAAAAAGTATTGATGAGAAACTTTGTACAGGCTGCGGACAATGTACAACTAAATGTCCCGTAAAGAAAATTCCCAGTGAATTCAACGAAGGACTGGGTAAGCGAACTGCTATATATGTACCTTTTCCACAGGCTGTTCCGAATAAGCCTGTAATCGACAGAATTAATTGCACATATTATATTAAAGGCAAGTGCAAAGTTTGCGAAATAGTTTGCCCGACAAAGGCAATACGTTTCGATCAGGAGGATCAGATTATGGAAGTCGAAGTGGGAGCTATTGTTATTGCAACCGGATTCACTGTAAAACAGCCTGATTTCTTCCCCGAATACGGGTATGGCAAATATCCTGATGTTATTACAGGACTCCAGTTTGAACGTCTGGCTTCCGCATCTGGCCCCACGCTTGGAGAAATCAGGAGGCCATCTGATGATAAAGTCCCTGAGAAAATTGTATTTCTGGCCTGTGCCGGATCGCGCGACCCTGCAAAAGGAATTCCGTACTGTTCCAAGATATGCTGTATGTATATAGCGAAACATGCTATGTTGTATCAGCACAAAGTGCATGGAGGTAAATCCTATGTATTCTATATGGATATCAGGGCAGGAGGGAAGCAGTATGAGGAGTTTGTCAGAAGAGCAATTGAAGACGATGGTGTAAATTATGTTCGCGGCAGGGTTTCAAGGATTTACGAAAAGAATGGCAAATTAATTGTGAATGGTGTCGATACTCTGCTGAATGCGATGCCGGTAGAGATTGAAGCTGATATGGTAGTTCTTGCCACAGCAGGTATTGCCAATGAAGGTGCGGAAGAGCTTGCTCAGAAATTGCATATCTCTTACGATCCGTATAAATTCTTTGCTGAAGCCCATCCAAAACTGAAACCGGTTGAAACAAATACAGCAGGTATCTTTCTTGCCGGGGCATGTCAGGCTCCGCGCGACATCCCTGAATCTGTTGCTATGGCATCGGGTGCTGCAGTTAAAGTTGCAGGGTTGTTTTCGCAGGATGAATTAACACGCGAACCGATCATTGCAGTTGTGAACCGCCAGGCTCCACCTGTTTATTCATCATGTGTGGGATGCTTCCTTTGTGTATCAGCCTGTCCTTATCAGGCTATTGAGAAGGAAGAAATTAAGAACCGCAATGGCGAACTTATAAAACTAATAGCAAAAGTTAATCCGGGTCTTTGCCAGGGATGTGGTACTTGTGTTGCATTCTGCCGGACAAAATCAATTGATATACAAGGCTATACACATGAACAGATGTATACAGAAGTTATGGCTTTATTAAATGAATATTAATATTTAGTATTGATGGCTGAATTTGAACCAAAAATTGTTGCTTTCGTTTGTAACTGGTGCACTTATGCGGGAGCAGATCTGACCGGCACCAGCCGTATCAAATATGCTTCAAATGTGCGCATTATCAGATTCCCGTGTACCGGACGAATAGATTATATGTTGTTGTTGAAGGCCTTTGATGAAGGGGCGGATGGCATTATTGTATCGGGTTGTCATCCGAACGATTGCCATTATACTTCGGGTAACTTTCATGCTAGAAGGAGATGGATAATGTTCAGGTCATTATGTGATTTCACAGGAATTAATACAGAACGTATTAAATTCTCATGGGTATCAGCGGCAGAAGGGGCAAAATGGGCTGCTATTGTGAATGCTACTGTTACTTCAATTCGTGAGTTAGGGCCTTATACGGAATATAAAAAAGTTGCAAAATATCCTGAAAAGGAGGTGACCCATGGTTGATCTGATTAAACGCGCGAAAGAGCTTATAGAAACTTCTGTAGTGAAGGTGCTGATAGGTTATGAACAGGGCACAGCCAATAAAACACGGGCTCTTTTTGTTGAAAAAGCTGACGATGCTGATAGATTAATTTTCGATAGCCGTTGTGTTCAGAACCTTGCGGCCTATGTAACCAAAAAGGAAGTAAAAGAAAAGGGGAAAATGGCTATTGCAGCCACTTTGCCAGTAATGCGAAGTATAATCCAGCTTGCTTCCGAATTCCAGGTAAATGATAATAATCTACTGGTATTGGGAATAACACCTGAAAGCAAATTAATTGAATTCGCGAATCTTGTTGAGGTCGAAACATTTGTTCATAAATATGAGATCGAAATCGATGCACGAAACAAAGAGATGCTCGACAAGCTGGAAAAGATGACTCAGGCTGAACGCTGGAAATTCTGGATGGATGAGCTTTCTCCATGCTTTAAATGCTATGCCTGCCGCGCAGCTTGTCCTATGTGTTATTGTTCCAGATGCACTGTTGATTTTAATCAGCCTCAGTGGATACCTGTTCCGTCACACGAACTTGGCAACCTCGAATGGCATATTATGAGGGCGATCCATCTTACTGGCCGCTGCATTGATTGTGATGCATGTTATAACGCGTGTCCCCTTTCAATTCCAATCAATCTGCTGACCAAGAAAATGCTCGCAGATGCAAAGGAACATTTTGGTGCTTATCAGCCTTCTCTGAAAGGAGATCATCTCATGTCAACATATAAACCTGATGATAAAGAAAATTTTATACAGTAAGATATGAATATTGATAAGCGATTAGTCAGGAAAGACTCACTGGAAAAGCTTTTCGATATCTTAAAGCAGAACAGTAAAACAATCTATGCTCCTTTCTCAAAAAACGGGAAAACCTCTTTCATGGATGCAAAAAGTTTTGCCGGAATTTCAACCGGACATATTCAAACTTCCGAGTCATCGAAAGATATTGCTTTTCCCCGTGCCGAAAAGATTCTAGATTATTCAAAGAACAAAGAGGGCATGTCCGTAAAAGGGATAGATTTTGCAGATATTCCGGAAGTGGTACTTTGGGGAGTCAGACCCTGTGATGCAATAGGAATAGGGGAGCTTAGTTCAATTTTTAACTGGGATTATAAAGACGAAATCTACAATAATCGTTTATCGAAGGTTACAGTTTTTGGATTCAGCTGCAATAAATCAGATGAATACTGTTTCTGTACTTCCGTCGGTGGCAATCCCGGTAACACTGCAGGAAGCGATATTTTATTCACCCGTATGGGAGAAGATGGTGACTATCTAGCTGAAATTATAACTGAAAAAGGACTGACAGTTGTTTCTCTGGCACAGAATCTTTTCGAAAAATCAGAAACTCTTGAAAGGGAAAAATTTCTGGCGGAAGTGCCTGTAAGATTTAACCATGAAGAAATCAGGAAAAAACTTGATAAGTTTTTTGAAAGTAAAGAGTGGATTGAAGAATCACTGAGGTGTCTGGGCTGCGGGGCTTGTGCTTATGTTTGTCCGACCTGTGCCTGTTTTGATATTCAGGATGAAGCACATGGGAAAAAAGGCTCAAGGGTCAGATGCTGGGATTCCTGCGGCTTTTCACATTTCACCGTTCATACTTCCGGACATAATCCACGCGGGGTGCAGTCAGCAAGATGGAGACAAAGGATTATGCATAAATTTTCGTACATGCCGGAAAGGTTGTCTGTTTATGGCTGCACCGGTTGTGGCCGTTGTTCCAGGGCATGTCCGGTTGATATGAATATTCTCGAGCATTTAATTTCTATTCAGGAGGTTACAGTATGATGGATAATTTGTATATGCCATACCTTATGAGAATCGATCGAATCACTTATGAGGCGCCCGGAGTTAAGACTTTCATGCTGAAATTTGTAAATGAAGCTGACCAGGAAAAGTTTTCCTATAAAGCCGGACAGTTCGGTGAATACTCAGTTTACGGAGTGGGTGAATCAACTTTTTGTATAGCTTCTCCACCCACGAGGAAAGGTTATATTGAGTGTACTTTCAGGCAGACAGGCAAAGTTACCAATGCCCTTTCGGATTGCGAAGAGGGAAGCATAATAGGATTCAGAGGGCCATATGGCAATGTTTTCCCTATTGAAGAATGGAAAGGGAAAAATCTTCTTTTTATTGCCGGGGGAATTGCATTGCCACCTATGCGTTGTGTTATATGGAATGCTCTCGATCTGAGAGATAATTTCAAAGATGTCACGATTATTTACGGCGCCAGAACTGTAAAAGATCTGGTTTATAAGGATGAGCTTAAAGACTGGGAACTAAGAAAAGATGTAAAACTTGTTACTACTGTTGATCCTGACGGCGAATCTCCTGACTGGAAGGGCGAGATTGGTTTTGTTCCTACTATAGTTGAGAAGATAGCACCTTCTTCAAAAGGTACTATTGCTATTGTTTGCGGCCCCCCGGTTATGATAAAATATACATTTCCTGTTCTTGCGAAACTAGGATTCACAGATGAAAGTATCTACACAACTCTTGAGAATCGTATGAAATGCGGATTTGGAAAATGTGGCCGCTGCAATGTTGGAAAAGTTTATGTTTGTAAGGATGGTCCAGTATTCACATTGGCTCAGCTGAAAGAGCTACCGGATGAATACTAAATAAATATCTCCTGCGGATACTCAATCTCAGTCAGAAACAAGCCTTTAGCAGGTGCGGATGTACCTGCTTTACAGCGATCCATTGCAAGAATAATCTCTTCAAATTCTTTAAGATCCATTTTCCCAAAACCAATTTCAACCATAGTACCAACAATGGCCCTGACCATATTCCTGAGAAAACGATCAGCTTTAATAGTAAATATCAGCCGATTATCCGATTCCTCCCAGCCAGCATTATAAATCTTACAGATGTTTGATTTTACGCCAGAATGAAGCCTGCTGAAGCTGGTAAAATCAGAATGATGAAATAATAATCTGCATGCTTCATTCATTGGTGTTATATCAATCTTCCTATGAAGGTACCAGCTTGAATTATCAAAGAAAGGGTCTTTTATTCTGGAAATATAATATTTGTAAGTTCTTGAAATGGCACTATACCTGGCGTTTGCATCAGGAACTACTTTTTTAAGTGAATTTACTGAAATATCAACAGGCAGAAATTGGTTGAGCCTGAAAACCAGGTTTCCTAAAGCCAGAAGGTCAGGTGAAATACTGTCAAAATGGGCACAGAAGAATATGGCATGGACACCGGCGTCTGTTCTTCCTGCACCGATTGTAGCTATTTTTTCTTTAAGGACGACACTCAGCGTTTCATCGAGGGTCTTCTGAACAGTAACCGAATTAGGTTGTATCTGCCAGCCATGATAGGAAGTGCCTTTATATGAGATAAATATGAAGTATCGTGTTTTCAAAATATTGTTTTGGTAAATATAGTAGTTTATTATATTATTTGTGTCGCTGTGGTTCTCTGTGTCTCCTCTGTGGCTCTTTGTGTAACCAAAAGTTAAGAACTTACACAGAGTAACACAGAGAACCACAGAGTTTCACAGAGGAAAAAGAATCAAAATTAATTCCGATTATTATTAAATACCGATCTTAAGATGTATTTTTACTATCATCGTTGAATAAATTATGATTTTTCGGATATAATTGTGCATTAATATTGAATAAAAATCTAAAAGACTTTAATTATGAGAGTTGATCTGAGTTGGGTAGATTACCTGATTATGATAATCTACTTCTTATTTGTCCTGGGCATTGGCTGGTTCCTTAGAAAATTCATGAAAAATGCCAATGCATTTCTTGAGGCCGGGAGGTCAATGCCAGCATGGGTAGCAGGATTAGCTTTTATTTCAACGAACCTGGGAGCCCTTGAGGTAATGGGAATGACAGGTTCCGGTATGAAATACGGGATGCTGACCACCCACTTTTACTGGATCGGGGCAATTCCAGCAATGATTTTTCTGGCCCTTTTCATGATGCCATTCTATTATGGTTCAAAAGCAAGATCAGTACCAGAGTTCCTTAAACTAAGGTATGATGAGAAGACCCGTGCATTGAATGCAATTCTTTTTGCTGTCATGACTGTTCTTGCATCAGGTATATCGATGTATGCACTGGCTCTCCTCATGGAGAATGTACTGGGATGGAATTTCAACCTTAGTCTTTGGATATCTGCATTAATAGTTCTCGGTTATACCTATCTTGGAGGACTCTCATCTGCAATCTATAATGAAGTTCTTCAATTTTTCATAATAGTTATAGGACTACTGCCTCTTGCGTTTTTGGCTCTCAAAGATGTTGGAGGGTGGGTTGGACTTAAAGCACAGTTAGCTCCAATAGCAATATCAAGGGGATTTCCTGCTGACACATTTACAACAACATGGAGCCATACAGGTCAGGCTACTTCCAATCCGCTGGGGGTCGAATGGTATGGAATTTTGTTTGGTCTTGGATTTGTATTGTCCTTTGGATACTGGTGTACCAACTTTCTGATCGTCCAGAGGGCATTTGCAGCGGAATCGAAAGCAGCAGCGCGAAAAGTTCCTCTTATTGGTGCTTTGCCTAAAATGTTCATTCCTTTTCTGATAATTGTTCCCGGAATAATCGCACTTGCTCTTTCCCACGATCCTGGTAAAGGATTTACAATACCGGCTGATGCGGGTGGTGGATTAAATTATAATTTAACAATTATTATGCTATTAAAACAATACCTTCCAACAGGTGTTTTAGGACTTGGTATCACAGCTTTGTTGGCATCTTTTATGTCGGGAATGGCAGGTAATGTCTCTGCATTTAATACGGTCTGGACCTATGATATTTATCAAAGTTATATAAGACCGCGTACCGGTAATGAAGAAGCTGACGGAAAACATTATCTGAAAGTTGGTCGTATTGCTACTATTTTTGGTATTCTCTTAAGCATTGCATCTGCTTATATCGCCGGTAAATTTGGAAACATAATGGATTTCCTTCAGACAATTTTCTCAATGATCAACGCACCCCTGTTTGCGGTTATTTTCCTTGGTATGTTCTGGAAGCGGACCACTGGTCATGCTGCATTTTGGGGTTTGCTCTTAGGTTTTCTAATGGCGCTTCTTCACCATGGTCTGACAATTCCTGCCGGGGCAACATCTCTCGTAAAAGGTGGCTGGATAGCTTCTCTTCACACATACCCGGTTGAGATGGCTCAGAATTTCTGGACTGCAATAATTGCTTTTACAGTAAGTACAACCGTTACGATCGGACTGACCTTACTGACAAAGCAGAAAAAATCTGATGAGGAATTGACCGGACTGGTTTATTCTCTCACTCCACGTACAATAGTAGACAAAGATTTGCCATGGTATCAGAGGCCTGCAGGTCTGGCAATTCTTGTCGGTGTGATTTTCTTAGTATTAACAATAATGTTTTGGTAGGAGGAAATTAAAATGGTAGATATAAGAATACCTATTGGTCTGATGTTTACGATCGTCGGAATAATAATTTCAGTATTCGGTTTTGTCACAATATCAAACACCGAAATGTATCATAAGTCACTGGGCATCAATGTTAATATAATAATGGGCATATTGATGCTTATCTTTGGATTGATAATGCTCTTCTTTGCATTCAGGAAGAAGAAAAAAGCTTAAATTGTGTCATGGATATAACTTAAACCTCAAAGGAAGCAAAGAATTCCATCTTTGCTTCCTTTCTTACAAATCATTTTTAATTTAAACTGATCAGCCAATGAACCGTAGAAAATTCATCGAAACGTCCGGTGTAGCTACCGGTGCCGCAATGTTGGGCGGTGTGACATCTTCTGTTAATCAAATCAGGCCAACAGTCCCGGAACAAAAGAATCAAAAGAGTGGTAAAATTAAACTCGGTTTATATTCCATATCATATGGAGGTATATGGTATAAAGGTGCCTCCTTATCTTTTGATGAGTTGTGTAGATATGCAAAACAATATGGTTATGAAGGTATAGAACTGGATAATAAGCGACCAATGGGAAATCCAATAGACCTTGACCAGCGTAAGAGGGATGAAATGCATAACTCGCTCGTTAAATATGGCCTTGAAATTCCATGTGTAGCTGCAAACAATGACTTTTCAAGCCCAATCCCTGAACACCGGGAATGCCAGCTTCTGATGGTCCGTGAGTCTGCCAGGCTTGCAAAAGACATGGGAGCAAAGGTTGTCCGTTTATTTGCAGCATGGCCGGGTGTTCCAATTCACGAAGGGGTAGGCACTTATGATTTTGTCCATGGTGAGGGGTTTTACACTTTCCTGAGACAGTACCCTTATTCAACCTGGCTCGACAGGTATAACTATGTGAAAGAATGTCTTAAGGAAGCTGCAAAAATTGGCGAAGAAAATGGTGTCGTAATGGCACTTCAAAATCATGCACCACTTATCAGGACCTGGAAGGACACGTTCGACCTTGTAAAAGAGGTGAATTCTCCCTGGCTTAAAGTATGTCTTGATCTCCCTATATTTGATAAACAGGATAAGGATTATATTGCTGATGCAGTTCATACAATTGGAAGTCTGCAAGTGCATTCACATTTCGGTGGAGAATATTACCGTGATGAAAACAAGGTGATCAAACCAAAATTACTTGATTATTATGCCGGTGGAATAATGCCTGATTATAATTATTACATCCAGTTAATGAATGAAATAGGCTATAATGGCTATTTTACCTTTGAACTTTGTCATCCGTTACTTAATAAAGATCATTCCGGTGCTGGTATTGAGTTTGTGCATGATCAGGTAGCGCTTGCCAGAGAGTATCTCGCAAATATTATTAATAAGTAAATCATTTGTAGATTTTTAATTTTTTGGGAATCAGAGGTTCTTTATGGATTATGGAAAAAATTAAAGTTAAGAGGGGATTCGGAAGCGATAACAATGCAGGAGTACATCCGGATATTCTGAAAGAAATAATTTTCTCAAACTCTGGACATGTAATTGGTTATGGTTCAGATGTTTATACAGAAACGGCCATGAATATATTTAAGGAACATTTTGGCAGTTCTGTTGAGACATTTCTTGTATTTACAGGCACTGCAGCCAACGTTCTAGGCCTTTCCAGCATAACAAAAACGTGGAATTCTGTTATTACCGTATCGACGGCACACCTGGAAGGGGATGAATGCGGGGCACCTGAAAAGTTTATCGGTTGTAAAGTCCTGGTTGTAGATACTCCTGACGGAAAGATAACTACGGATCTCATCGAGAAGCATATGCATGGTCTCGATTTCGAGCATCATTCACAGCCGAAAGTGATTTCAATTACTCAGGCAACAGAGATGGGGACTGTTTATACGGCTGCTGAGATAACTGAAATTGCCGGTTATGCTCACGACCGGGGAATGCTCCTTCATATGGATGGAGCAAGGATTGCGAATGCTGCTGTATCACTAAATCTTCCATTCAGGGCATTTACGACTGATGCAGGAGTTGATGTCCTTTCATTTGGTGGTACAAAGAACGGTATGATGTTCGGCGAATCAATTTGTTTTCTTAAGCCTGGTCTTTCAGCTGATTTTAAATATATACGGAAGCAGGGCATGCAGCTAGCCTCCAAAATGAGATTTATTTCGGCTCAGTACATTGGATATTTTCGCAATGACTTGTGGAAAAAATGTGCTTCAACATCGAATACTATGGCAAGGTTGCTTGCAGAACAGCTGAAACAGATCCCGGAAGTTAAAATCACCCAGGAGGTTCAGTCAAATGGTGTATTTGCCATTATTCCCAAGGATGTTGTCGAAAAAGTAAGGGCTCATTACTTTTTCTATCCATGGGATGAAAAGAGATCGGAATGGCGTCTTATGTGCAGTTGGGATACAGAGGAAAAGGATGTTGAAGATTTTATAGAACTGCTTAAAAAGGAGTTGAGCTCCCTATCCCGCTAAAGTGGGACTAATTCCCTCACATTAAGAAAATTATCCTAAAAAATAGAGGATTAACCCCCCTTTAGGGAGGCAGGGGGCTTAACCAATTGATACAGCGCTTTTAGATGGGCAGGTGGGCAAAAAAATCACAAAAAAAGAAAAGGCTGAATCTTGCGATCCAGCCTTTTTATTGTAATCAGTAAACTAGGATTTTATTTAAGCGTAAAGGCAATTGGAACCATATACCATACAGGTACAGGTTTTCCGCCCTGTTTTCCTGGTTTAAATGTCGGAAGTGTGTTAACAACCCTGATAGCTTCTTTATCGAGCTCGGGGTCAACACCCTTTAGAACACTTACCTGGCTCACACCTCCTTTTGGAGTTACACAGAACCTCACAATCACTTTTCCCTGGATATTGTTTTCTTTTGCTATCTCAGGATATTGTGTATTCGCGGCAATGTAATCAAGAAGTGCCTTTTCTCCACCAGGGAACAATGGCATTTCCTCTACCACTACGAATGGTTCGGGTTCAGCTTCTGCTTCCTGTACTTCTTCCTTAACCTGTTGTTGAACTTCAACTACTTCTGTGTTTTTAACTTCAGTCTGTGCCTGATCAGCTGTCATAAGCTGTTTTACATCTTCGGGCTTGATAGAGTCAACAACAACAGGTGGAACATATTTCTGCTGCTGAACAACATCAGTTGGAGGAGGAGGAGGAGGAGGAGGAGGAGCAACCTGTTCATTAGGTTGATCCAGTTTCTCCATCTTAATCTCTACTTGTCGTTCTGCACGTCTTGATCTGCTATCACTCGCTTTTGCATTAATGTATGGAGTAATAATAACAGTTCCCATTATTAAAATACCTATGAGCAAAGCAATAGACACATTTCGATTGTACTTTTTACGTAGTTTATAAGCTCCGTACTCCTTATTCCTATCCTCGAACACAATATCATCAAAGGCGGGTGCTTTATCTTTTTCTTTTGCCATCTTTTTAAAGGTTTACGGTTTATTTCTTGGCTGTAGTAGGAGTTGGTGCAATACCGGCTGCGGTTTCCACCATCTTCTCTTCATACCAGGTGATATCAACTAACATGTAATGGGCGACTCCACAGATATTCATTTCATCGAAGATGTCAACAACATTACCGTAATTCGCTTTCTTATAAGCTTTAATAAGAACAATTGGACCGGTATCGTCATCTTTTTTCAGCTGCCTGATTGAACCTTTTACAGAATCCTGAGAGATAACAAGTTTACCTGTAAGTACTTGATTATTGAAATCATCGATCTTTTTGAAGAGGGCCCTGTTTCTTTCTAGCAGCATTTTACGAATACCTAAAGGGCTAAAATCTGTTTCGAAAAGAGGAGGCAGATTATTATAATCCTCTGGTTTTACCACACCCGGATACCAATAAATTTTATTATCGGGACCAAGGACGATGTTCAGAGTACGGCTCCCTGGAATCTTGGGAGGCTCAGCGTTTGGATCTGTTTGCTTCTCAGGAAGAACAATCTCCATGATTTTTGGTTTACTGAAAGCAGTTGTAAGCATAAAGAATGTGATAAGCAGACACATAAGGTCCACCATTGGTGTCATATCAATATGCGGAGCATGTTTCTTAGCTTTCTTCTTCCCGCCTGCTTTTTCCTCTTGAATTATTTCTGCCATATCACTTTTGTATTTCTGCGAGGTTTATTTTTACAGCATCAAGATTTGTGATGAGGTTAAACTGTTTCACATTCTTATCCTGCATTATATCAAGGACTTTCTTAACTAATGGATAACTGGTCTTGGAATCACCCTTAATACAAGCCTGAACATTAGGATTAACCTGACGTGTATAGAGTATCCAATCTGCGAGTTGATTGTCTGTTGAATCAATCGGAATACCTGTCTCAAGAGTAGCCCTTTCCTTAAGATCTTTTGTTGCTAAAAAATCCTTCATTTTCATAATCGGAACTCCCATTGAAGACGGGTATTTTTCGAATTCCTTATACTCAGCTTCTGTAAACTCAATATTATATCTCTTGCCCATTTCGGCAAGGATCTTTGGCCTGAATTTAAAAGTAGTATCTGAACCATTATCAAAATTAAGGAATACCCTATCATCTTTTGAAAGAAGAAGAGTCATTGTATTAAAATTAGGTGTGGGTTTTTCCGATATAGAAAAAGGCGTATCAACAATAGCTGGTTCTGTCTGTCTCATAGTAGCAGTCAACATAAGAAATGTCAACACTACCGAGAACAGGTCAACCATCGGCGTCATGTCGATATGGGGTGACTTTGTTGGTAATTTAATCTTTGGCATTGTAGTTTTTTATTTATATTATTAAACCAAAAGATAAATTTAAAATTAGTTGGTCTTCAGTGAAGCGGCAAAATTCTGGGTCAGACTGAAACCTGCTTCGTCAATTTTAAATGTATAAGAATCAATAGTTGAAGAGAAATAGTTGAATGCAATAATAGCCAGGGTGGATCCTGTAATACCAAATGCAGTGTTAACAAGGGCCTCTGAGATACCTGTTGCGAGAGCGAGAGCGTCAGGAGCCCCGGAATGGGCAAGAGCTGCGAATGCACGGATCATACCAAGAACTGTACCAATAAGACCAATCAACACTGAAATTGAAGCAAGGGTTGAGAAAATAACCATATTCTTTGACATCATCGGCAGTTCAAGAGCTGTAGCTTCTTCAAATGATTTCTGAATTGAGAGGATTTTCTGGTCCTTTTCAAGTTCTTTGTCTTTCTGAAGATCACGATAACGCAAAAGACCTGCTTTCATAACGTTGGCAAGAGATCCTTTCTGTTGGTCGCAAGCGTCCATAGCTTCTTCAATCTTGTCAGCTGCAAGAAGACCCTGAAGCTGACTTACAAATGTATTCAACCTGCCTTTACCTTTTGCTCTTGAAAGTGTAATTACCCTTTCAAAAATGAAAATAATAAGGGTTAAAACGCATGTCATCAGAATAGGAACAATGTAACCACCTTTATAAATAATCCCAAGATAGTTACCTTCCAGTGCTTGTCCCTTAGGATTACCACCTTCGAAGTTAACAGGATTACCCATTATTTGTGTGAACAAAATATAGGCTACTATAAAAGCTATTAAAATAGCGCTAGTTGCAAAAACATTCTGCAACACATCTTTGAATGAACTTCCTTGTTTACTCATTTTTATCGATTTGTTTAGGTTTATGATTTTACGATTTGCAAATATATATTATGAATTGTTTTTTTCCAATAGAGTAAACAATAATGTTAAAAATTTAATATAGTTTAGAATAATTCTCTAAACAGAAGACCGTTAAAACAATATTATACCCTATACTTTTACTTTTAGTTATTTAATTTAATCCTTTTTAGTCATAAACAATTTTATTGTTCCAGTGAAACATTATAAACTCTCGATTTTGTGATTGGTATCTCCTGTGCTTTGTAACCTTTAGCACTGATAATCAATATTTCCGAACCCTGAGGTATCTCGAACCTAAATTCACCCTTACTATTGGAAAGATTCTCGGCAGCTGTGTCTTTTACCCTTATAGAAGCATAAGGCAGGGGCTGACCTGTTTTATTTGAAATCACGCCCTTAATTTCATTCGGGTTAATTCCTTTTTTGATCGAAGCTTCGAATTCATGAATATAACTTATCTGGCCTTTAGCTGAAGCATTCGTCGGGTCAAGCGCGAGGATCTTATCGTAAGCTTCTGTCGCTCTTGTTAAATACGGCAATCTGCCTTCATTTGTCTTTTCAGTTGAAGATGATCGAAGCTCAACTGAGCCTATCCCCACATATCCCTTAATTTTATTTTCCTTATTATTTGGATCGAGATTGATCATCCTGTTGTAATAATCTTTTGATTTGCTGAAGTTACTATTCATCATATGGAAATAACTGAGGTACCCGAAAGCTTCCATCATCTCACTTTCATTCTTAAGCGAATCAGCTTTTGTCTCTTCAATTAGTTTTTCAAATTTTGGTTTAGCAATGCCAAGTTTCAGTTCAGGATCCATTTTTGAATAGGTCCTGGCAATCATAAGATAAGCAGGTATGTAATTTGGAGATTTAGAAAGAACTCCAGTAAAAACTGAATCGGCTGATTTATATTTTTCCCCTGTATAATATGCTCTTCCGATTCTCATGAGGTCTTCGGTGTTATCTTTAGTCGTATCAAGCATTTTAGACCATGTCTGCGCTGCACCTTCGTATCTTTTATAGTTATAATAATTGGTTGCAATTTCGTTCAGAACGCTTTTATCATCAGGATTAAAGCTCAGAACTTTTGCATACTCAACAAAAGCCCTGTCTATCTCGGCATTGGCTTTTGTTATACTGCTTTCAAGGCTTGATATTTTTGCTGTAAGAGTATCTATCCCCAGTTTGATTTTTGCTTTTTCGGCAGCATTAGCAACAGCCTGTTTTGATTTTTCCTTGTCAAGCTGCGTTTTCAAACCGCTGAGCTCTTCGACCTGCTTTGGATAATTCTGATTCTTTTTCAGAAGGATTCTTGCCATATAATAATAGTCCTTCTTAATAATTCGTTCGGGGGCTACTGTTTTAAAAAGTGTCTCCATGTACGACAGAGCTTTATCATAATCGGGCGGAGTTTTTTCGTAACATGAATAACCAGCAATACGGTTCATGTATGTTCTTGATTTGTCAACCTTGAATATCTCTTCAACATTTTTTACTACTCCATCATAGTCTTTTGCATAAAAGAGAGCATTCACGTACCTGGTTTTTGCAGGAATGTTTCCGGCTGTAAGATCAAGGTATTTCTTAAAATTCACTCTTGACGAATCGAACCTCTGGGCAAGCAGATACAACTGACCTAATTCACGATAAGCAGGAGCATAGTTGGCATTGAGTTTAATTGCCTCTTCAAAATATGGAATTGCTTCCTGCAGGGCACGTCCCTTTACATATATATTACCGATTTTCATATTTGTAGTAGGTGACTGCGGATCGGCAAACTGGGCCTGGTTATAAAATGCGATGGCCTTCGACCCGTCATTTACAAGAATATATATATCTCCGGCTATCAGATAAACATCTCTGTTTTTGTTGTCAATTTTAATTGCTTCCCTTATCAATGGTAATGCAACTGAAGTATCAACCTGACCATCTATTATATATGATTCGGCGATCTTTGCCAGGGCAAAAGCATAATCTTTTGCAGGAGGCACAATCTTTTTAATGTTCTTGTAGGGAAGGAGGAAACTCTTAGCTTTAGCCCGATTATCGATAGCGGTCTTGTTATCACCAAGCAAGAAGGCAACTTTAGCCAGACCTATATAATTAAGAGGGTCATTAGGATTAGCATCGACTCCTTTCTGGTATATTTCTTTAGCCGATTTTGCAGCAACTGTCAAAGAGTTTGATATGGTGTCGGCAAAATAATCCAGAAGGTAATTTTCTCCTAAGAAAAAATAGTTTTTGCTGTTGGTAGGTTCTTTCTGAATTAATTGCTGGAACATTGCCTGGGCTTTATCATACTGTTCACTCCTTGTCAGAAGGGTAGCAGCCGCTAAATCCTGTGCCTTAAGATTAATCGAAAAACCTGTTAATAAAACTGCCAGAAAAATTGCTGGTCTTAGAATTAAACGTTTCATAGCGATCATTATTTTATGTCAATTTTAATATAAATTCTTATATTTTTCAAATTTTCTGATTTCTAAATTCTCAGTTACTGAATTTTATGTACCAATTCCAAACTACCAACTCCCAATTCCTGCTTCTATCTTACTCGTTGATTGTTCCTAAAACCGTACACCGTAAAATGCACACCTAGTGTTTTATCTGCACCAATCTAATCGGCATAGTGGCAGGTACAAGTCCCGACTTAAGAACAACCCTTTGTCCCTGTTCACCACAGGCCCAGTTAATAAATCCTGAACCTAATCCTGTGAATGTCTCCCTTGAAATAAGGTAAATCTCTCTTATGAAAGGGTACGATTTGTCATAAATAAATCCCTGATAAGGTCTATAATAGCTGCCATCATTAATGTACTGTTGTGAAACTGCAACTACCTTTACCTTCCTTATAAAACTCATAGTGAGAGAATCATTCTTATCACTTATCCAGTTGACGCTTATAATACCAAGTGCATCAGGATTTCTCGAAACAAAATTTAAAACTTCAGCATTATTATTTACAGCGAAAAAATTTCTGCTCAGTGAGTCTTTTATGTCAAAAAGTTCCTTAAAATACCTGATATTCCCCGATTTAGTATTGTCAAAAATAACGCGAATATCACCATGTTTAGATTTTTCATTGACCTCTTTCCAGGTTTTTATTTTGCCGAGGAAAATATCTTTTACTGTACCATATTTTACCAGAGTATCCTTATTATCAAGGTTTGTAATGAGCGCAAGCGCATCATATGCATAAGTAGTGGTACGTGCAATGATTTGGGTATCACGCAGGTATTGAATCTGATAATCCGAAAGCTTTTTACTCGTAACAATCACTTTTACGGAATCATTCATAAAATCATTTATTACATCAAACTCAGGTTTATATACGGGTTTGATTTTTGCACCATTATACAGATGTGTAAAGGTAAAAACTTCAGTTTCAATAAGTGGTTGGAATGATTCATCAGCCACTATTCTGATATTTCCTCTGGTTGGTGTTTCATTAGTAGCTTTTTTACCCATACTGCCGCATGATGTAAGAAAAAGTACTAACCCAAAAACTGGAATGTATAATAATATTTTATGACTAAAAGTTCGGTTCACTGTTTTACAGTTTGATAATCTTTTGTTCCGGCACACAATAATAATAAAATTTTGAATAACTGACACTCTGTTCATATTCCTAAATTTTGTTACAGTTAATATTTTCATTCTAATTACTGCAAAGTGTGTGCCAAGGCCTGAGTAAAGAATGAATAATTTCTGTTTATAAATTTCTTTATGAAGTACGTTATCTAACCATCATCTTCATCTTTTGTGAAGAAAACCTCAACTATTTTAACATATGTTCTGTAAGCCCTGTATAAACCATAAAAGATGAATGTTGAACCCATAATGACTCTTACGGGCTTGTCAAGATAACTCAGATTGGATAAGAATACAAAATAATAACCTACTCCCAGGTAGAAGCATACCATAAATATTGAGAAAATGGCCGTCACCTGTTGCATTAATCTGTTCTCATTCATCCTGAAATTATTTTGGTATCAAATTAACAAAAATTACATTTATTATCAAAATTAAACTAATAATTTCGTTGTTAAAACATAATTTGATGAAATGCATTGTTCTATTGATGAATGATATTATTACTTCAATAAAAGTGAACTATCCCCATAACTTAAAAATCTGAATCTGTTTTCAAAGGCAAAGGTATATATCTCTTTCCACCTGTTTCCTGTCCAGGCTGAAATAAGAAGAAGAAGTGTGCTGCGGGGCTGATGAAAATTTGTTACCATTCCATTTGTAATTCTGAATTCATAGCCCGGAACTATCATAATGCTTGTAACGGCCTGAAGACACATTAAATTTCGTTCATTTATATATTTTAATAAAGCTCCAAGTGATTCCTTAATTGAAATATTTGTCACCATATCATATGCCTCCCATTGACCCAGTGAAAGATTTGCATTAATATCCGGTTGATTTTGAATAAGTTTGACTCCAAGCCAGTAAAGACTTTCCAATGTTCTAACAGATGTTGTTCCTACAGGTAGGATCTTTCCCTGATTTTCCAGCAGTAAAATAATTGTCTTTGCATCTATTGAGAAATGCTCACAATGCATTTCATGGTCATAAATATTTTTGGCTTTTACCGGTTGAAATGTTCCTGCACCCACATGCAGAGTCAATTCAACTGTTTTTATTCCTCTGGCTTTGATTTTTTCAAATACATAATCTGTAAAATGTAAACCGGCCGTTGGTGCGGCAACAGATCCTTTTATTCTGGAATAGACAGTCTGGTACCTTTCATTATCTTCTGCTTCATCTTCCCTGTTGATGTAAGGTGGGAGAGGAATGTGCCCGGTTGTTTCAATTATTTCACCAAAACTCATCTCACAATTGTTCCAACTGAATTTTATATGCCACGCCTCGCCATCTGATTGAAGCCGCTCTGCGTATAAATAATACTGATTACCATTATATTTAAAAGGGGTTGTTAATGCACCACCCTTCCATTTTTTGAGATTTCCTACAATACATTTCCATTCAACAGGTTCTTTTGAACCAAATGATAATGAATAATCAAATGGGAAGATAGGTTCAAGACAGAGAATTTCAATAACAGCGCCGGTCTCTTTTTGAAAAAGAATACGGGCACGTATGACTCGGGTATTATTAAATACAAGTAACGAATCGGGTGGGAGATATTCATCAATATTTCTGAAAGTATCCTTTACTATTTTGTTTTCTTTATAAATAAGGAGCTGAGATCTGTCCCTCTCATTAACAGGATACTGCGCAATACGGTCTTCAGGCAAATTGTAATAATAATCGTTGATGTCAATATCTCGCCTAATCACTTACTTAACCTTTTACTTTTGCCATTTTTTGCCCAAAAATTCCCCCTAAAGTTGGGCTAATTCGCTTTATATAAGTGTAAATTGGTGTCTTTTGTTGGGTTCACCTTATCTACTTGTGTCTTTTCCCTTTTGTCTTTTATCTTAGTTTCTAACGCTCGCAAAAGTAACCATTATTATATAGTGTATACTCAAATCCAAAGCAAATTCTTACCTTTGCAATGCAGCAGGCTGTTCCATCGACGCACTTAGGTGTGTAGGAAAGTCCGGGCAACAAAGAGCACCATNNGGAAGATATCCGTGAGGGTATAGAAGTGTAACAGAAAATGACCGTCCCGCCCTTAGCGAAGGCGAAGGTCGGGGTAAGGGTGAAAAGGTGAGGTAAGAGCTTACCGGTCCGGGTGGCAACATCAGGAGCCGTACACCTTATGGGTTGAAAGACCATGTATACCGGCTAACAGGGCTGCTCGTCCGATGCCGGGGGGTAGGTCGTAAGAGCACGGTAGTGATACCGGGCCAAGATAAATGATGGAAACCGGTTTTAAATTCTTTCACAGAAACCAGAACCGCACAGAATCCGGCTTACAGGCCAGCTGTTTAAAAAGATGACGGGCAATTGTCCGTCATCTTTATTAAAATTCAATATGTTTGTTTTTATTTATATATGTAGAGACAGGTCTGAGTCCTGTCTCTACATATATTTGTGTCTGGCTCTGGTTGTTGAAAATTTATTTGATTTTAAACACACTGTCTTCCATCGGAACATCAACTTCAACCTTGGTGAAATTAATCAGTATATCCATACCCTGTGCAGAGGTCGTTGTTTTCATCGGGATCATGACTCCGCTGGTTTCAGTATAATCTGTCGGATATGAATCAACTGTTACAGTCATACCTCCCTGTGAAGTTGTGGTAGAGGTTTTTACAAGAAAATAAGAGCTTTTGTCAATATACATATCGATAACTGTTCCTCCCTCGATTGCAGCTTTTATTTTAAAAGCCGGTTTATCATTTACTTTGTCTTCCCCGTCCAGAGTAAGCTGACCATTCTTAAAATAATTGGCCATAAAATTCTGGAACATACTGCTTCTGAGAGTCTGTTTTACCTGGTCAGGAGTCATTTCCACAGGGTCGGTCGATCCGGCCATAGGATTGACAACATAACCTTTATCTCCATCGAAGACTTGTATCATATCCTGACCGTTAAAAGAAGTAACCGATTTAATTTTATTAGGATTTTTCATCCACAATACCATAGGCATTTCCATACCCTGTATAGACAGATTAGCAGTGACCTTAATCGTTTTCAGACTGGAAACATGATCAAGTTTGTTGGCCTCAGTGTACTTCTTTACTATTTCATCAAGTGATTGAGCGCTTATGACAGACATCATTATCAATCCTGCCATAACAAAAATCAGTTTTTTCATACAGTTGGTATTAAAAATTTAGTAATTAAATGAATTTATTGTTTTTCTCAATGCAACGAGTTTACTCAAAAGATTATCCATACCTGAGAGTTTTAGCATATTAGCTCCATCCGATTTTGCAACTGAAGGGTCGGGATGAGTTTCGATAAAAATACCATCAGCGCCGACGCTTATTGCAGCTTTGCCTAAAGTCTCAATCATTTCCGGTCTTCCTCCCGACACCCCTTTTTTCTGGTTAGGTTGTTGAAGAGAATGTGTAATGTCCATAATTACGGGAACTCCGATCTGTTTCATCTCCGGAATATTTCTGAAATCGACAACAATATCCTGATAACCAAACATATTGCCCCTTTCTGTAAGCATAATGTTGTTATTACCTGATTCCCTTACCTTCTCTACAGCGAATTTCATTGAGGATCCTGATAGGAACTGCCCTTTCTTAATATTAACCCATTTCCCCGTAATGGCAGCGGCTGTCAGAAGATCGGTCTGCCTGCATAAAAAAGCAGGTATCTGCAGTATATCGACATAATTAGTTGCAATCTCAGCTTCATTTGGGTTATGAATATCAGTAATTACAGGAACAGAATATCTTTTTCGTACTTCAGCAAGTATTTTAAGAGCCTTAATATCTCCGATCCCTGAAAATGAATCACCTCTCGATCTGTTTGCTTTTCTGTAAGATGATTTAAAGACAAAAGGGATCTGGTATTTTTCGGATAACTCCTTAAGATGACCGGCTGTTTTAAATACAATCTCCTCACTTTCAATAACACATGGCCCTGCAATCAATAAAAAATTGCCTGTTTCAATAAAATTTATCCCGGGAATATTTATTCCAGCTTGTGACATATTATAACAAAGTTAAATAAAATATTTAATAAAAGAATAATGAATGGATTTTCTCTGTGGTTCTCTGTGTTTCTCTGTGAACCTCTGTGTCTCTCAGTGAAAGTTCTTTTGTCTTTTATCTTGCTATTTCTTATCGTAGTTGTATATATCTTTCCACATAGCCGAGAGTCTTTTTCTGATCTCTTCCTCTTTAGAGTTAATCCCCGGATCATAAAAAACAGTTCCCTTTATCTCGTCAGGCAGAAAATTATCAGGAACAAAATTTCCTGTATAACTATGCGCATATTTGTAATCTTTTCCATAACCCAGATTCTTCATAAGTTTAGTAGGAGCATTTCTGATATGTAAAGGCACCGGCAGATCACCTTCGGATTTGACAGTCCCGATGGCATCTTCAATAGCCATATAAGATGAATTGCTTTTTGGGGAAGTCGCAAGATAAATGGCCGCTTCCGATAATATAATTCGTGATTCAGGCCATCCTATAACATTCACAGCCTCAAAACAAGCCTGTGCAAGAAGAAGGGCATTTGGATTGGCAATACCGATATCCTCGGCAGCAAGGATCAGCATCCGTCTGGCAATAAACTTGGGGTCTTCTCCTCCTTCAACCATGCGTGCAAGCCAGTAGACTGCAGCATTAGGATCACTTCCCCTGAGTGATTTTATGAATGCGGAAATAATATCATAATGCTGTTCACCATTCTTGTCGTAAAGTGCAAGATTCTTCTGAACATGTCTCAAAACCATTTCATTATTAATAATGATTTTTTCATGAGAAGATTCATCGGCTTCAGAGCTTACAACAAGTTCAATAGCATTGTACAGTTTACGTGCATCACCGCCTGAGACCCGTATCAGAGCCTCATGTTCTGCAATTTCGATGTCATATGCAGCAAGGTAACTGTCCTTTTTTAATGCTTTGTTCATTAATTGGATCAGTTCCTCTTCTGTTAACGGTTTCATTACATAAACCTGGCACCGCGAAAGTAGCGGGGATATGACCTCAAAAGAAGGATTCTCCGTTGTTGCTCCGATAAGAGTTATTATTCCCTGTTCAACTGCACTCAGCAGTGAATCCTGTTGTGATTTATTAAACCTATGAATCTCATCTATGAACAGGATTGGGTTGGGCTGGTTAAAGAACTGCTGATTTTTTGCTTTTTCAATTGTCTCTCTGACATCCTTAACTCCGGAATGAACGGCGCTCAGATGAAAAAACGGCCTCTTAAGTGTATTTGCTATTATACCGGCAAGGGTTGTTTTTCCCACACCCGGGGGACCCCATAAGATAAATGAGGGGATATTTCCCGATTCAATCACCTTCCTCAAAACTGCATTTTTGCCGACCAGATGTTCCTGTCCGCAGAACTCACTAAGTTCTCTCGGTCTTAACCTTTCAGCAAGAGGTTGATTTGCCAGCATCGTAAAAATGTTTCCGTAAAAGTAATAAAACAATTTTTGTTCTCACAGATTTTGTAAACGACACCTAATTAATAGTGAGTTTATGGTTATACTTGTATCAGATAATAATTAGAAACAGGCCAATTTTCTTAGTGACCCTTAGTGCACCTTTGCGGTTAATAAATTTTTTACCACAAAGGGACACGAAGTTTAACACAAAGTAACACAAAGTAAAAAGCACTTTAATTAGATTATTGAAACGTTACAATAGAGAAATAATAATGAATAAAACTATTAGCATTTTTTTGGGAGTGATATTTCTTGCCGGATGTTCGGTAAAGTCAGGTAAAGAGAAAAATAAAATTATTGAAGGTCAGGAAATTACTGCTGACAGCGGGATGGTGATCTCCGCTCATCCACAGGCTTCCAGGATAGGGGTAAGTATTCTGCAGAAAGGGGGTAATGCTGTTGATGCAGCTGTAGCAACTGAATTTGCACTTTCTGTCTGCTATCCTGAAGCCGGCAATTTGGGTGGTGGCGGCTTTATGCTGATAAGGACAAATGATGGAAGAACCGAAGTGATTGACTACCGGGAAAAAGCTCCGGTTAAGGCATCACGCGATATGTATCTTGATAAATCAGGAAATGTTTCAGATGGATTGAGTACGGATACTCATCTTGCCAGCGGAGTTCCGGGTTCGGTGGATGGAATGATAATTGCGCATTCAAAATATGGTAAACTTCAGTTTAAGGAGATAATTCAGCCGGCAATCGACCTTGCAGATGAAGGTTTTCAGGTAACGAAGAGACAGGCTGATGATCTTAATTCCAACAGGAAATCTTTCATTGGCAGAAACTCTTTCAGGACTGCTTTTGTGAAGGATTCATTATGGAGGGAAGGAGATATTCTGATCCAGAGTGACCTGGCTGAAACGCTTAAGCGCATAAGGGATTACGGTCGTGATGGATTCTATTCCGGCAAAACTGCGCGACTGCTGATCAGAGAGATGAAAAGAGGTAATGGGATTGTATCAGAACAGGATCTGAAGGAATACAAATCAATTTCAAGGGCACCTATCACTGCTGATTATAATGGTTATAAAATTATTACTGTACCGCCCCCTTCAAGCGGAGGTGTAACCCTGATCCAGCTTTTAAAGATGATTGATCCCTATCCGTTCAGAGAATGGGGATTCCATTCATCGCGTACGATTCATCTTATGACAGAAGCAGAAAGAAGAGCTTTTGCTGACCGATCGGAATACCTTGGTGATCCTGGCTTCGTAAATATACCTGTTGATCAGTTAGTTAACAAAAAATATCTGGTTGGACGAATGAGCACTTTCGATGAGAAAAGAGCTTCCTCTTCTCAGGAAATCAGGCCTGGTTCGCCTGAAGGGTATGTAAGTGAGGAAACGACTCATTTTTCTGTTGTCGATGCCGGTGGGAACGCTGTCGCAACCACAACCACTTTAAACAACTCATTCGGAAACAGTATTGTGGTTGACAGTGCAGGATTCCTCCTAAACAATGAAATGGATGATTTTTCTGTAAAGCCGGGTTTTCCGAATATGTATGGTCTGGTGGGAGGTGAAGCCAATTCTGTTCAGCCGGGAAAAAGAATGCTGAGCTCGATGACTCCTACAATTGTGGAAAAAGATGGAAAACTTCTTCTGGTACTGGGATCACCAGGCGGTTCAACTATCCCGACAACGGTCTTTCAGGTAATTGTTAATGTAGTGGATTTCGGGATGAACATTGGACAGGCAGTAGATGCAGGAAGGTTTCATCATCAATGGTTACCCGACTGGATCAGCTTTGAAAAGAATGCAATTGACAGCCTTACTTCTGAAAAACTAATGGAAATGGGTCACGAATTAAAAGAACGCTCAGCAATAGGCAGCGTCAATGCCATAATGATACTATCAGGAGGAAAGAAGGCCGGAGCTGCTGATAAAAGAGGCAATAATTCATCCTGCGGATACTAAAGGTCATTGCGGTTTAATATTTTTTACTAAATTGCCTCAGATTTATTTCCCTTTAAAAAAATAAATTAATACTTTTAACAATTAAATTGACTTTTTGGAAATAATCGGGTTGTAGTTATTGTATTTGAATACATTCAGATATATTCAGTTATGAAAAAAATTCTGCTTATTGTAGTTATCATCCTGGCAATAATTTTTGCCCTGCCTGTAATTAATCTGATCCGATGGAGCGCTCAGGCTAAAAAGCCTTTGGATATTATTATAGTTGATAAAACTGTGCCGACTCTGGAACGTGAACATCATAAGTCATTTGACTGGATTCTGACTAATGAGAGATTTGTAAAGAAAGAAAATAATTCCAGCTACTCCTATAAAAAGGATTATTACGGATTCTACCCTCAACGTCCGCTTCGCGATAAAAAATGGGACAGAAATGATTACCGCCTTACAGATCTTATTAATCTTGCAGAGAAGAATGACGCTATTTACTTTACCGATACTTACGGCGTATTTTTTAACGACTGGTTCAGAGGTATAAACAAAAGCCGCAAATCGAGAAAAATTTACGGTGGACTTAATAATAATGACTTTCTGCTTCTTAAGGAGATGAAAGACAGGAATAAACTCATTATTATGGAATATAACTCATTTGACTACCCGACAGCGCAGTTTGAATCAGTCAGAACTCAGGAAAAACTTGGGATAATTTTCTCAGGGTGGACAGGAAAATATTTCAGCTCTCTTGACACCACTGTCAAAGACTTCCCTGTCTGGATGACGACTATGTATCGTAAAGAGTATAAGAAGCCATGGACCTTCACAAAAGCCGGAATTGTTATTCTAAAAGAAAAAGATATAGTAGTTCTCGAAGAAGGGAAGCAACTTAAAAATCCAATACCTCAAATAATTACAGATGGAGTCTCAACACAGAAATACGGGGTTGTACCCTCAGTCGCATTTGACCAGTGGTTTGATATAATCGACCCCCTTCAAAATGCGATTATATCAAAGTTTAAGCTTGATACAACACCAATGGGTGATTCGCTTTTGGTTAACAATGCCTTGTTGAATGAGTTTCCGGCAGTCGTCCAGGATCCGGCTACAACGAGAACCTATTATTTTTCAGGTGATTTCGCTACTTACAACGTCCCATACTGGTCATCACGATTTAAACATATTGAGAAACTAAAAGGTATTCTCTTTTCCGATAAACCGGACGATACACGAAGGTTCTTCTGGCTTTATTACAGACCACTTATCAATGGCATCTTCAGCGATTATTATGCTTCTTTGAATAAGAAATAATAAACCTGAAACTAATTTGAAAAAAGTACATGCTCATTATTAACTGTACTTTTTTTGCCTTATGAATTCCACATTCGTGATTTTGGGTCGGTTCAAGAATAATACTGTCAATTTAATTCAGAATAGGATTTTAAGATTGCTTCGCTTCGCTCGCAATTGCGAGTAGCGAAGCGACAAGCCAATCTTATGGATTTGAATACTTAATTATTATTACAAGTATTATCTTTGCTTCATATGAAGATATCAGTAATCCAACCCGATATATCGTGGGAAAATAAATCCCGCAATTATCAGAAACTCTCCGGACTTATATCCCCTTTGTTTAATAAAACAGATATTGTCATACTTCCTGAAATGTTCAATACAGGGTTCTCTATGAATCCTGAACAACTAAGCGAACCACCCGATGGGGAAACCTTCAAATGGATGAAAAGCATCGCTGAAGAAGGAAACTTCGGATTGTGCGGAAGCTATATTGTTATAGAAAATAAAAACTTCTTTAACAGATGGGTATTTGTTTCTCGAGAGAATGATGTATGGCACTATGATAAACGCCATTTGTTCAGCATGGGAAATGAAGACAAGCTCTTCTCAGCAGGGAAATCAAGATTGATTTTTACATTCAGGGGAGTAAGGATTAGTCCTTATATCTGTTACGATCTGCGCTTTCCTGTGTGGGGCAGGAACAGGGAAGAATCCGATCTGATCATATATGCTGCGAACTGGCCTGAATCCAGATTAAGTGTCTGGAATATCCTGTTGAGAGCCAGGGCCATTGAAAATCAGTGCTATGTAGCCGGATCAAACAGAACCGGAATCGATGGCGAAGGAATCAAATATTGCGGCGATTCATTGATAATAAACCCCCGTGGCGAAATCATTTCATCTGCCGGAACTGACAGTGAATGTTCCGTTTCCGTTGAAATATCGATGACCGAACTCTCAGTTTTCAGGAAAAAATTCCCGGTTCTGAATAATGCTGATGATTTCACAATAAAAATCTGACCATACTTTATTATCCTTGGATACAGGAATTTTAAGTCTTTCAGCCCTCAGCCCTGCTTCAATTCAGACAACAAAAAAGAGTTTGATGATTGGATATTGGTATCTGAAGCTTATCAGCTATTGCAGTCTTATTGATTCTGCGTGATAATGAAGGTAATTCATTACTGATTTTATGCTCTTTGGAACAGAAAATACAACGCTTTGACTTGATAAAGTGTTGCTGACCTTCTTCTACTGCATCCATACCCGAACTGAACTCACCAAGGTAAATCCTCTTTTCATCATCCGGCAAAAATGGACAACCTTCTTTATGGACGGTATGATATTCATTTATCAGGGGCCGCATAGCCACATAATATTTTGCACCCATTGTTTTATGATTTTGAAAATTAAATTAACTATCAGATCTTAAGCCTTACTAACATTAACGAAACAATACATCTTATCCTTTTAGTCAAATTGTAGTGTTTTATCGGGTTTATTCATAAATTGTTACCTCAAACTGGGAAATTTTATAGAAAAAGTAACGGCATAATGGCGGAATGACAACCGGTAAACGGCAATAGGTGATGGAGTGATAACGGTGCAATGGTTCAACGGTTTAACGGTGTAACGGTATAACCGTATAATGATATAACGGCTTAACGGCCTGGAGGCATAGCGAAACAAATGCAGGAGAGCAAAACATCAATTGTATCTTACAGAATATTTGGGAAACCTGGATGTTAATAACATTTGTATTGATTTATATATCAATGCTTTAACAGCTTTGTATGTCCTCATTTAACATACTCAAGAATTAATTTAAGGTAACATTTTACTACCTATCCCGATAAAACGTCAGATTTTAAATTAAACTAAAAACTATAAAATCATGAAAACAGCAGACAAATCATCAGAATCAATCAGAAATTTTGAACAGTTAATTTCTAAGTTATCAGAAAATGAGATATTGAACATGCAGGCTATGAGCTATGTACGGGGCGGGAGTGCAGATGGGGAAGCTAATGGAGGAGCACCAGTAATTATTATACCAAAATTTTAGTTTTAACTAAAAGGATTATCCTTACATTTGATGAAAGCGTCTTTCCTAAAGAGGAATGACGCTTTATTCTTTTTATGCAATTTATTTACTAATTTGCTCAACTAATCAGCTTCACAAAGGGTCATCATAACTTGAAGAATTGAAAAGGATCTTTCTTTTAATTTGTATTGTATTTTCGTTTGTTTTTACGGATTTTTCTGAAGCACAAAACGAAGATAAAAAGTTATTGTTCCAAAGATTTTTGGAACAATACAATGCCGGGGACCTGGTTAACGCTGAAAAGACCTTGCTTATTTTTCTTGATTCAAAGGTACAGCTTACTGAAGGACAATTTATTGCAGCATATAATAATCTGGGTGCGATTGAAATATCACTTGGCAAATATGACAAAGCACTTGAATATAATTTCAAAGCTGAATCATATATTAGTAAAAAAGATCAAAATTCTCAGGATTTAGCTGATATTTTTAACAACAGGGGATACATTTTTAATATTAAGAAATCCTTTGACGTTGCAGTTGAATATCTAGAAAAAAGCATCAGGATATATCTGAATCTTGGTACTCGAAACAACTCAATTCTTAACAGTTTATCATATGCATATGTAAATATTAGTATAGCGTATATTGAAACAAATAAATATCCTTTGGCACTTAGTTATCTTGAAAAGAATGTTAAATTAAATTCAAAATATAATCTTCCAGGACTCTCGCTGACCTATCTTAATATTGCTAAAACGTATGTTAAAATAGGTAATTCAAATGAAGCTGAGAAATTCTTTCTTAAATGCATCACAAATTTTATAAAGGAATATAATCCAGGTTATTACAGGTTAGCTGATGTGTATTTTGATTATGGTTTGTTCCTGAAGTCGATTGGCAAATGGGATCAAGCACTTGAAGTACATAAGAAAGCAATGGCGATTTGTTTGAAAAACTATGGAGAAAAGCATCCCATTGTTTCATTATCCTATAAACATTTAGGGGACAATTATATAATTCGGAATAAATATGATTCAGCATTATATTATTATCAGAAATCACTCATTGCTGTGGTTAAAGATTTTAACAATCCTGATATTTACACAAACCCTTCAATAGATTCATCACTATTCGACATCCGTCTGCTCGATAACCTGAAAAGCAAAGCCCAGGCTCTTGATCTTTTTGCCGGAGAGCAAAATGACCCGGGATTGAAACTTAAAGTCATGACCAAAAGCCTGGAGACAATAGAGCTCGCACTACAGCTTATCGACAGAATCAGGAATAATTACATGTCGGAGGAGAGCCGTATTTACCTGGCTGAAAATGAGAAAGAGACCTATCTTTTTGCGACTCACCTGGCATATAGTTTATATTCAATGACCCATGATAAATCAGTGGGTTATAAGATGTATAGCATAGCACAGAAAGCCAAGGCCGCAATTCTCCGCAATGAGATAACCGGGAATGAACTGCTCTATTCCGCCGGAATCCCCGATTCCCTTCGCGAAAAGCAGAACAGGCTCAGTGGAAATATAGCGGCTTATAACGACATGATCCTGGAAGAGAACCGCAAAATAAAACCTGACAGTAACAAGATATCATTGTGGAAAGATGCTCTTTTTGATATGAACCGCGAAAAGGAAAAAGTAACCGGTAATATTGAAAAAGTGTTTCCGCAGTTTCACGATCTGATAAGGAAAACAGAACCTGTTCTTCTGCAAATGATTCAAAAACAATTGAAAAAGGATGAAACTATTGTGGATTATCTCCTTTCAAATCAATACTCAGGCGGAAAACGACGACTCTATGTTTTTTTAATCTCCGGCAATAATCTGGATTTCCGTGAACAGTGGCTCGATTCACTTTTCATAAAAAATGCGGATATCATTCGAAAAACAGCCAGTCCATCAATAGCTGGCAGATCGCAAATTAACAATTTCATTGTTTATACCGGCGCCCTGAATTATATGTACCTCAACCTTATCAAACCTGTCGAAGAGCTTTTCAAAGGGAAAAAACTCATCATCATTCCTGATGAAGAGATCGGATGGCTCCCGTTCGATGCTTTCCTGAAAGACAGGCCCCAGTCAGATCAAACCGATTATGAGGGACTTCATTACCTGATAAATGATTATACTTTTTCCTATGGGTACTCTTCTTCTCTGATATCCGGCAAAAACAGCAATAGTATGAGAGGAGCTAAGGTGTTCGCATTTTCTCCTGACTATAGTAACACGGCTTTGAACGGAGGTGCAATCTCCCCACTTCGGGGAACAGGTGCCGAGATCGCATCAATCTATAAATGGTTCAGGGGTAAGAACTTCAGCGGTGAAAATGCCACGAAAGCAAATTTTATAACTGCGCTCCACGATCCTTCCATCTTTCACCTGGCCATGCATTCCATGACCGACAGTGTAAACTCGAAGTACTCCTGCCTTATATTCGATACTCACAACCTTACCCCTCCTGATGGTAAACTTTATAATTATGAGATTAGTCTGATGAGGATAAAATCTCCAATGGTTGTTCTTAGCGCCTGTAACTCGGGCTCAGGTACATTATATTCAGGAGAAGGATTGATGAGCCTTGCACGCGGATTCACACTCGCCGGAGCATCATCCGTGATCAAAACAGCATGGGAAATAAATGATGAAGCCAGTGCGGCTATTATAACCCAATTCTATATCCAGCTTTCAAAAGGAAAAGAAAAAAATGAGGCAATGAGGCAGGCAAAACTTGAATATCTGAAGAACTCTTCACCTTCATTTAAAAATCCATATTACTGGGCAGCTTATGAAGTACTGGGCAATAATGCACCTATCGCACGAAATACTTCAGGATATGTAATTATTATAAGCCTTGTGGTGATTCTTTTCGCTGCAGTGAGGGTATTCTATTTTAATCGGCGCAGGATCTTTTCTGATCGTTCCCTGTAGAAACCGTCTGACCCAGCCAGATAATCAAAACATTCTATGGCTTTCTGTATGTTGGCGGTTTTAAGATATGTCAGGCCGAGATACCATCTTGCTTCCTTTCTATACTCCCCCGGGTCATTAGCAACTCCTGAAAGCAGATTAATGGCCTGGTCATAATTTCTTAGGGCAAGCTGTGATAATCCCAGAAAGAAATGCGGAGAGGTTGCAGAAGGATCTTTCTGTAATGAATTGGCAAATCTGATTGCTGCTGTCTGGTAATGGCCGGTTTTATAGCTTTCTATTGCTGAAGAATAGTTGTCTGTTTCATTACTGTTCATGCTCCTGGTCACAGGTGATATGGCTTCGAATGGTTTATAATATGAGTTAAAAAGTTTTTCTGGATCTGAAGAGGGGAGAAGCGTTCTAATAAGTATGAAAGCTCCAATCAGAGCCGCAGCTATGAGCATAGTATATCTTGCGAAGAGGCTTCTTCCGGAACTTTTTCTGCTCACGTCGTCAAAGATTTTCACAGGTTCAGTTACCGGGGAGTTGATTGCACCGGTTATGAAGTCCCTGATCTCTTCTGTTTTTGGATCCCTGGTTCCGATCTTCTGTTTCTTTTCATGCCACTCTTTAACCCACTCTGCTGTTATATCGTTCAGTTTATTGTCGTTGATTTCCTGTTTAATAAATTTTATTTCATCAGTCAGACCCTTTTCTGATCCTTCCCGGTTGAGTATTTCCCCGATGAATTTTTCATTTTCCTTATTTCCCGATATTTTCTTCTTATAATCTGATATCATTTCCCTGACCGATTCCTGTGTGCACGGAAGAGCTGGATCGTTATTAATTTCCTCAAGGTCGAGCCGTCCGATCATATAATCACCAATGGTCTCAAACAGAGCCGAATCATCGCTGGAAAACTCCGTTTCATTCTCAAAGCTATTCATGGTTCTGTATCTGATTCCCTCATCTGGTTTGTTATTAATATGTCTGGTCCTCTCGCTCATAAAGTGATGCTTGTTTCTCGTTTCTGGTTTAATGTTATTCGTTTCTCGTTGCTTGTTGATTTTTGTCTTTTATCTTATTTAACCGCCTGCCGCACACCGTTAGTGAACCACCTCTTTTGCTGCGTTCTCCGTCCTCTTGATCCGCATATAACCAGGATGTTTCTTCACCTTTTCAGTAAGTTCACTCTGTGCCTCACATTTTTTCTTCCTGACATAATTGTAGGTATATCCAAGCTTATCGGCAATCTCCTGGGGAGAAATCTCCTGCCAGTAGAGAGTCAGAATCTTTTTACTTATCGGATCGAGAGTCTTAAAAACCTCTCTGAAAATCTCCTCGTACATCTGATGGTCCATTACATCAGTAAAATCTTTATCACCTTCCGGCTCACTTCTTCTTGTAAGGTAATTTGCTGCAGCCTGTCGTTTATCGAGAACCGATTTCCACAGGTTTTCACATACACAATAAAGGAAAGTCTTGAATTTACATGTAAGGGCAAACTGTTTATTATCTAACTTCTCGAGCATTATGATGAGTCCATCCTGAAAGATATCGCGGGCATCCTCATTCGAACCGCCCTTCTGGTAAACCAGGAGTCTTATCATTGGCATATACCTGTCAGAAAGATAATGAACCACATAGCTCTGACGGTTTCTAAGACATTCGATGATCTCATTATCAGTGTACTCTTTCACAGTAAATGATGATTTCTGCAGATTCTTTCTATAATAATTCAAATATAGTCATTTTTTTAATTTGCAACTGTTTTATAAAAATTGACTATAGATAATAATGAACAGAAAATCCAATTTCCAAAATAATACCCACGGGTGAGGTAACAATTTAATAGCTATTCCTATTAACTTTTGTTTTAATCCTTACTATATGGAAATGTTATTGTAAGGAGTTGATAATGTGTGCTTTGCTGATTCTTCAGAATAGGATTGGCAGAGTTGTTCTCTATTCTATTGATACAGTGAAAGCAAAAAAGTTAATAAAAAATAAAATAATTATGCGACCCGTAACTTCTCCCGACTATCTGAGTTGCCGCATCTCAAAAGAGGTGGAAGAACAATTCAACAATTCAGGAGACTTCTTTTACCAGGCCATTGAGAATGCTGATGGTGTTCCGTATCAGCTTGTCTTCGGGCCGGGTATAGGTGAGGGATACTACCTGAATGTTGGATATGGTATAAAACAGCTTTTTGGTGTTGCACCAGTGGAGTTTACCGAGGATCTTTTTCAACGGATGATTGAAGAGGTTATTCCTCTCACTGAAGATATTTCACGCGACCCGGTTGAATCGCGCCAAAAGATTATCGATGGGAAAATTCAGAAATACAAAGCAGAAATATTGGTTACTACGCCCTCGGGTGAGAAAAAATGGATCAGGGACACTTCTATAACATTAATTGATGATAAGACAGGCAAGGCAACCGGTTTAATGGGGATCTTCTTTGATATCAGCGAACACAAACAGACCCTTCTGCAGCTTGAAAAAGCGATGGAGAAAGCAACGGAGAGCGATCGCCTGAAAACTGCGTTCCTGAACAATCTGCCTCATGAAATTAGAACCCCGCTTAATGCCATTGTCGGATTCTCCACTTTGCTTGGAGAACCCGGACAGAATATGGATAACCGGCTGGAGTTCCGGGATATAATAACCCACAGTTCCGACCATCTGCTGGAGATTGTGGACGACGTTGTTGAGATCTCCAAAATCGAAGCAAAGATAGTACGGTTCATAAAGAAGGAGGTAAATATCAACCAGATGCTCCAAAGAGTTTACGACAGATTCAAACCTGCCGCAGATGAAAAGAATATCCTTTTAAGATATGATGCACCGTTTGATGAAAATGGAATAATCATCATTACCGACGGTTACAAGCTGTTCCAGTCACTCAACAACCTGCTGAGCAATGCAGTTAAATTTACGCAGGAGGGAAAAGTTGAATTCGGTTATAGTCTAAAGGGAGACAAGGTCGAATTCTATGTTTCCGATACTGGTATTGGTATCAGTGTTGAGCATCAGCCAAACATCTTCAAACCATTTTATCAGGTTGAGAGCAGCAGCACACAACGGACTGAGGGCACTGGTCTGGGATTATCAATTGCAAAAGCTTATGTGGAGTTGCTGCGTGGTGAAATTTGGTTTAATTCAGAGCCTGGTGAAGGGTCGGTATTCTGTTTTAATATACCCGATACCAGGCAGGTAAACGATTAATTCATCAATTAATTTAATTTTCAGTCAATCAGTTCTCTGATTAATCGTAAATTTTTATTAATTATAGCAAAATCCTTTCTTTTAAATAAATTTATGAACTTTTATGCAATTCAATTAGTTGCATATATCAGAACTAATTTCGTAACCCAAAAACTTCATCCACGTAAATAACAACCGTCGTGAATTTCTGAAAAAGAGCATCCTCGGTATTTCGGGAGCTGCTCTATTGCCATCTAATCTGAAAAAAAGAATTGCGCGGGAGACTCTTAAAACTGGTTAGTCTGAATTGCCATACCGTACACTGGGTAAAACAGGTATCAAAACGCCTTTAATAAGCATGTGAAAAAAGTTTATGAAGGTATCCCGGGCACGAGCAGATATTTCAGGAATCGCGATGAAGTTGTTGCAGCTCCCCTTGATCTTGTGCCTGCGGATATGCAGGAAATACATCTTGAGATACTACGTGATGGGAGATTCTATGCTCTCACTTTCCGAAAACCCTGATATGCAGTTATGAATACAACATATTCCATTTACAATGGTTTAGGTCAACCAGCCTCATTTATCATTAATTCCAGGCATAGCATCCGACTTACCAAGATTCATAAATGGCTAATAATCCGGGATATAATCGGGTGGGACGTTGCTCCATGCACCTCTTTAATATCAACAGCAGCAGAACATTATTATAGGAATATTTGTTAATTTCTATTAAATTTAACTTTCAAAACCATGGATAAACAACTGAAGGAACCTGAATTTCAAAAGATCAGACACTTCAATGTGCATGTTAGAAAACAAAATAAATACTTGATTTTCAGGCGTTCATAGCACTTAAACTTATCATTCAGGCTAATAACCATGATAACAGTTAAATCATATATCAGGTTACTCTCGTTAATAACATTTAGTATAATCTGTTTATCCTGCCATAATGACCTCTCTTCATCCAGTGATTTCCTGATCAAAGTTGACAGTATCAATGTCCCGAAGTCAGTTAATTCAGAAACGCCTTTTGATATAGAATTTTTCGGGACTATTGGATTCGATGGATGTACTGAATTTAAAACATTCAATCAAATATATGATAACAATGATATCACTATTGAGGCCTGGGGTACCTACAATAATCAAACGAAGTGTCCCACTGTTATTGTTTCCCTGGATGGTCAGAAGTTAAATTTAACAATTTATTCTCGTGGCGTTTACACGATCTTAATCAGAGAACCTGATAGTTTTTCGATTGTAAGACAAATAACTGTGAATTAAATAATTCCGGCAACGACATTCTCATCTTTCGCAGTGATTTGCCAAACATGGATTTCGTATTAACCGGAGTTTATCCTGCTTTAAGACTGCACTGCAACCCGCTGGAGAAGCTAATCTTTCTATTTCCGGTATTCTCCGTAAAATTATTTCAAAGTATTTGTAATGATGGTACTTTTGTATTGAAAATAAAACTTTAATCAATAGATATTAATATATATGAAAGAATCGAAGCATATATTGGTGGCGGCACCGGCTGGGCAGTCCCTGAGCTTTATTGTTACTCCGGAAAACTTTATGTATGTTTGATAAGATTCTTGTTAGTATTTATGGACATAAAAAGATCCGTTCACTGAACCAAAAAAATATTTAATTAACTGTCTCAATAAAAATTTATTAAATGAAACTTTTAAAAAATAAAAGAACAATAGTTATAATTCTGGCATTGACGATTATAGTAACCAGTTTAAAATCTCAAACCAGTTTTATCTGGGGTAAACAAATTGGTTCTGATAAAGAGGAATATGCATTGAACCATGTCATTGACAATAACGGAAATATTTATGTCTCCGGCAAAACAAGGGGAATGATGGCGGCAAAGAATTTGGGTCAGAATGATGGATTTATTGCAAAGATTGACAGTTCAGGTAATACACTTTGGACTAGGCAATTTGGATCTGAAGGTGATGAAGACGTTCAATGGTCGGCAATTGATAATAAAGGTTTTGTTTATATTACTGGCTCAACAACCGGTGTTTTAAACAATATAAATTTTGGTAAAGAGGATATTTTTGTTGTTAAATATGATATGGATGAGAATTTGGAATGGACAAAACAATTTGGAACCGATAGTACTGACATAGCTAAGGGGATATGTACAGACAACTCAGGTAATATTTATATCACAGGATATACAACGGGAAAGCTGGGCAAACTATCTTATGGTAAGTCGGATTGTTTTATTATGAAATTAGATAATATGGGAAATCAATTATTTACTTTTCAATTCGGAACACCAGCTGACGATAACAGTTATTCAATAACCACAGGTCCTGATTCAGGGATTTTTATATGTGGTACAACCTGGGGTGATCTTGCCGGCAAAAATAAAGGGTTTACTGATGGATTTACAGGGCAATTCACAGATAAAGGAAATCTGATCAGATATAACCAGTTTGGAACTGATGGCTTTGATATTGCCCTGATTATAAAGGCAGACAATGAGAAAAATATTTACATCGGAGGTACTACCACCGGGAATCTGGGTTCTCAGCAGATAGGTGATGGAGACTGCTTTTTAATGAAAGCCACAGAAAAAGGAGAAATACTCTGGAAAAACCAGTTTGGAACAAAAAACCATGACAGTGTCCGGGGATTAACTTTTAATCCTAAAGTATCGGATGATATTATTATCAGCGGACTTATAAATCTTCCACCCGGAGAAGCATTTATCCGTATGTATAAAAAAGACGGAGGTCTGTTGTGGGAACAAAAGTTTGCAGGGCTAGGTCAGGGTACCGGCACTTCAGGTAAAGATGTAACCATTGATGAAAAAGGCAATATTTATCATATGGGGCTGACAGGTGCTAATCTGTTTGGCTCCTCATCCGGGGGACCGGATGTCTATATTGTTAAACTAAGATCGGATAAAAGCTCTTTAAATAATTAAAATATTTTGTCCAACATCATTAACATTGTGGTGATACTTTTGCAGACTCGCAAAGCGGAAGGAATCGGAGTGTTTTTCTTCACGATTCAATGGACATATTAGAGAAATCATATTTTTAGAAGACAAAAAAGTTTCTTCACATTATCCGATCTGATTTGAAATTTTATTACTTTTAAAGTCTGGTGATGAAGATTATGATTATCAGTCATAAAAAGCTGATAACTCCTGCCTTGCATTTATATTAAAGGAGTTTTTCATGATCAATCAGAAAGCTATTACAATTACAAAAAAAAATAAGTATAAATAAACTTGAATAACTATGAAAATTATTAATGTATCTGCTCTGGAAATCCTCGATTCAAGAGGGAACCCAACAGTCGAAGCAAATGTAACATTGGAAGATGGAACAAAATCAAGGGCAATGGTACCAAGCGGTGCCTCAACTGGTGAGCGCGAAGCTTGTGAATTGCGTGACGGGGATAAGAAACGCTATGGAGGAAAAGGCGTTTTGAAGGCCGTTGAGAATGTAAATAAAATTATTGCAAAAGAAATTGAAGGAAAAGAAATACACAATCAGCGTGAACTTGACTACCTGATGATAGATCTGGATGGGACAAATAACAAATCAAAGCTTGGCGCTAATGCAATTCTTTCTGTTTCTATGGCATATGCACGTGCGGAAGCCGAGAGTGCAGGAATACCATTGTATCAATATTTAGGAGGGGCAAATGCTCATCTTTTACCGGTTCCCTGCCTGAATATTATTAACGGAGGAAAACATGCAGATAACAATGTTGATTTTCAGGAATTCATGATTGCACCTCATGGAGCCGAATCATTTAGGGAATCCATCAGGATGGGAATAGAGGTTTTCCATACCCTTAAAGCTGTATTAAAAGGCAAAGGATACAGTACCGGTGTTGGTGATGAAGGTGGCTTTGCTCCTGACTTAAAATCAAATGATGAAGCTATTGAAGTAATCCTTGAGGCAATAAATAAGGCAGGATACAAACCGGGGAGTGAAGTAAGTATATGCCTTGACCCTGCAGCAAGTGAGCTTTGGGAAGACGGAAAATATAAACTCTTCAAGAGTACAGGTAAATTCCTGACAAGTGATGAAATGATTAAACTTTGGGAAAACTGGGTTAATCAATATCCGATTGTACTTCTTGAGGACGGGTTGGCTGAAAACGATTGGAATGGTTGGAAAAATCTGACTGATACAATTGGCAGGAAAATTGAAATAGTCGGGGACGATCTCTTCTGTACAAATAAACAAATACTTGCAGAAGGAATTAAGAAAGGAGTTGCAAACTCTGTACTTATAAAGCTTAATCAGATCGGTACAGTCACAGAAACCCTGGAGACAATTGAATTAGCCTATAAGAATAACTATAACGCATTTGTATCCCATCGCAGCGGAGAAACACCAGACAGCTTTATTGCTGACCTTACAGTAGCTGTAAATGCCGGACATTTAAAAACAGGCAGCGGCTGCCGGGGTGAAAGAGTTGAAAAATTCAATCAACTGATGCGTATTGAGCATGAGTTAGGTAAAAGCTCCAGCTTTGCCGGGAAGAAAGCATTTAAAAACGCCTGATTATAAATGAACCTAAAGAACTTCCTGGTTTGATCATAACATCGCACCTGAAGGGAATAAGTCACATCATTTAATGATAAATTGAGTTGGTGTTTAATTTTAAAACTTTTTTTATGGCAACACGCAGAACTTTTATTAAAAAAACCTTATTAGGGGCCGGAGTATTGATAGTCGCTCCTTCATTGGACCTTAAATCGCTAAAAAATTCCGGGATTGAGATCTCATTGGCTGAATGGTCTTTACATAGAGCTCTACAGTCAGGAAAAATCGATCATCTCGATTTTCCTTCAATAGCAAAAAAGGATTATAATATCTCGACGGTGGAATATGTGAATGGCTTTTTCGGAGGAAAGAAAATGGATTTTAAGGAGGCCGGTAAAAATTCGGCTTACCTCACTGAATTGCTGAAAAGAAGCAAAGATGCAGGAGTGTTTAATCATCTTATTATGGTAGATGATGAAGGACCTCTTGCCCTTCCTGATGATAAAGTGAGGTTATTAGCCGTTGATGACCATAAAAAATGGGTTGAGGCTGCAAAATTTTTAGGCTGCTTAACAGTACGTGTGAATCTTCATGGCGACGGATCACCCGATGCAAAGAAAACTGCCTCAATTGATTCTCTTAGCCGTCTTGGTGATTTTGCAAAGCCAATGCATATCAATATTGTTGTTGAAAATCACGGCCACGAATCATCCAATGGAGCCTGGGTGGCAGATGTAATGAAACAGGTAAACCGTTCTAATGTAGGCACGCTTCCTGATTTTGGTAATTTTTGCCTCTCCCAGGATTGGGGAAGTACACAGGATGAATGTAAGGATTATTATGACAGGTACCAGGGTGTTAAAGAAATGTTACCTTTTGCCAAAGGGGTAAGTGCAAAGACCTATGACTTCGACAGCAACGGGGAACAGACAAAGATGGACTATAAACGATTGATTGATATTGTAAAAGCATCAGGCTTCAAAGGATATATTGGAGTTGAATTTGAAGGTAACACGCAACCTGAAGAAGAAGGTATCCGTAAAACAAAACTGCTTCTCGAAAAATATTTGTAAAATTTCTGCTCATCAGGATTTACGGAAATTTCATTATCAGCTTATACAATTAACCAGTATTGTATGGGCCAGGTGGTGTTATTTTCATTTGTTATGATTAAAATAGTCTTAATTTGGCCCTGGTTGCGAGAATGAGCATCGGCTATCACATTCGGTTCTTAATTCCAATTGTTAATAATTATTAATATTTATTAACGAACAATCATTACTTTTTGTAATGAAGTTTTAAGCCATATCTTTGTTGACAATTTTGTCAAACGTTATTGTCAAAGATGCCGATTAAGGACTGTCATACCGAAAAACTGATCATCGATACTGCAATGAGGGTATTCTTTACTGAAGGAAGAATATATGCAACAACACAAGATATTGCAGATGCTGCAGGTGTCAACAGAACTCTGATTAACTATTATTTTCGCTCAAAAAAGGCCCTGTTTACAACGGTTATAAATACGGCACGGGAAGAGTTTAGAGGCAATGCAGATTCTATCTTATCATCCGATTTGCCCTTCAGGGAAAAGACTGAGAAATTTATCGATGATTTTATGAACAATCTGATTAAGTATCCTTATCTGGAATCATTTATTACAGTTGATATAATACAGCATCGATTAAAGAAAAATGCATATCCTGGTTTTAGTGAAAAAAGTCCGGCTCCCATTCGTCAATACCTTAAAGTAATTGAAAATGAGATGGAAGCAGGAAGAATTCCAAAAAGTACTCCGGTCCACTTTATGATGAATCTGTTCTCACTTATGATCTACCCCTTAATAATGAAACCAATACAGATGAATCTTTTAGATCTCAATGAAACAGAGTATAATAACGTATTAAACCAACGAAAACAGATAATTCTGGATACAATTTTCCCGGTTAAAAGCTTAAAATAATAAAACATAACAATACACACTTTTAAATTAATAAATAGAATTAAATGAGAACTTCTTTATTGATGATTTGTTTCATGGCAATTGTTTTTGTGTCATGCAGCCATAATAAACAAAATGTTACTGATGGTAAAATAGTTAAGGACTATGCTGTGCTTACAATGGTTCCTAAATCAGTTACTGTCCATCAGGATTTTCCGGCCACAATCAAGGGACAGCGTGTGATAGAAATCAGGCCTATGATAAATGGATATTTGCAAGAGATTTATGTCAACGAAGGAGATCATATAAAGAAAGGTCAGCTTCTTTTTAAGATAAATAATCCGCAATATGAGCAGGAAGTATCAACAGCCAAAGCAAGTATTAATAGTGCAGTTGCAAATGTAAATTCTGCCAAGATGGAAATTGAGAAAGTCAGACCCTTAGTTGAAAAACAGATAGTAAGTGACTTCCGTTTACAATCTGCAGAACTAACGCTTCAGACAAAAGAAGCTTCTCTTGAACAGGCAAAGGTTGCGCTTGCAAATGCTGAGACAAACCTTAGCTATACTATACTCAGAAGCCCTCAGGAAGGAATCATTGGAATGATCCCTTATAAAACAGGAGCCCTTGTAGGCAGCAATAGTTCAGAGGCATTGACAACCCTTTCGGATATAAGTGAGGTCATTGCATATTTTTCATGGAACGAGAAACAGCTTCTCGATCTGCTATCTGATTCTCATGGAGTTACAATAGAAGAAAAAATGAAAAATATACCACCGGCAACTCTTATTCTTTCTAACTCTGCTAAATACCCTTTGAAAGGCAGAGTTGAGATGGCCAGCGGACTTATAACAACAGAGACCGGCTCTGCTACCTTCAAAGCCGTTTTCGCAAATCCTGAAGGTCTAATAAGAAGTGGTTCGAGTGCAACAATCAGTATACCTGAGGTTAAAGACAGCGTTTTAATTGTGCCCCAGAGTGCAACCTATGAATTACAGAATAAACGTTTCATATTTATTGTAGGTCTGGATAATAAAGTGACTGCTGTTCCTATTATCTCATCTCCAAGTGATGACGGACAATATTTCTTTGTTTCAGACGGTCTGAAAGCCGGGGATAGAGTTGTAATCGAAGGAGTCAGTTCTCTGAAAGATGGCACCACAATAAATCCAAAAGAGACAAATGCCGTAAGTTTCTACGACAAAATTAACTAGTTGATTTTACAGAAAAAGAAAACAGATGTTTAAGAGATTTATAGAACGCCCTGTTCTAAGTACAGTCATTTCAATCATTATTGTAATGATTGGATTACTTGGCCTTATAAAATTGCCTGTTGAACAATATCCTGACATTGCTCCTCCAACAGTTCGCGTTTCGGCAAATTATGCCGGCGCTAATGCTGAAGTAGTTCTGAATAGTGTTATTATTCCTCTCGAAGAGCAGATTAACGGAGTAGAAGGGATGACATATATGACATCGAGCGCCACAAATGATGGTATGGGTTCAATCAATGTCTTTTTCAAAGTTGGAGCCAATCCAAATATGGCTGCCGTGGATGTACAGAACAGAGTCTCATCAGCTTCCGGTATACTACCTGCGGAAGTTACACGGGCAGGTGTTTCTGTAAGAAAACAAATGGGTGGTATGCTCCTCATTTCAGCTCTTTATAGTGATAATCCGGCATACGATAAGATCTTCCTGCAGAACTACGCTGAAATAAACCTTGTCCCAAAACTGCAAAGGGTAAATGGCGTAGGCAGTGCGGGTGCATTTGGATCGATGACTTATTCAATGCGTATCTGGCTTAAACCGGATATCATGTCAGTATACGGGCTTGTACCGGCCGATGTTGTTTCAGCGTTAAACGACCAGAGTATTGAAGCAGCTCCCGGGAAATTCGGAGAACAGGGAGACCAGAGCTTCCAGTATGTGATCAGGTTTACAGGAAAACTGAAAACTGTCGAAGAATTTGAAAACGTGATTATTAAGTCTCAGGCAAATGGCCAATTTCTCAGGCTGAAAGATGTGGCCAGGGTAGATTTAGGTGCTCTGTCATACAACAGCGACATGTTAGTAAACGGCAAACCTGCAACAAACATTGCAGTGAGTCAGACACCGGGATCAAACGCCAGGGATGTGATCAAGGAGTCGCTTAAAGTACTTGATGAAGCTGCCAAATCGTTCCCTCAGGGAGTACATTATAGCAATATGGTCAATGCCAATAAGTTCCTGGATGCATCGATTGAGAAGATAATAAGAACGCTCCTGGAAGCTTTTTTACTGGTATTCATTGTTGTATATCTGTTCCTTCAGGATTTCCGTTCCACGCTTATCCCAGCCATCTCCGTACCGGTTGCTATAATCGGAACATTCTTCTTTTTATATGTGTTTAACTTCAGTATAAATCTGCTTACACTATTTGCCATGCTTCTTGCAATAGGTATTGTAGTTGACGATGCCATTGTGGTGGTGGAGGCTGTTCATGCCAAGCTGGACCAGGGATATACTTCTGCGCGAAAAGCATCAATAGATGCAATGAGTGAAATATCGGTTGCTATCATTTCTATAACACTCGTAATGGCTTCAGTATTTATTCCGGTAACATTTATTTCGGGTTCATCGGGTGTCTTTTTTAAACAGTTTGGAGTAACACTTGCAATTGCAATTATCATTTCCGCTGTTAATGCTCTTACGCTCAGTCCGGCACTCGCTGCAATATTCCTGAAACCCAAAAACAAAGAGATCAAAAAACAAGGAGGAATACAGCAATTCTATTCACTGTTTAATGCGGGGTTCAATGCCGGCAGGGAAAAGTATATTCACTATGTAACATTCTTATCCACAAAAAAATGGATCGTAATAGGAGCGGTTGTCCTGTTTACCAGCGGACTTTACCTGCTTATGAAAACCACCCCTTCAGGCTTTGTTCCTGAAGAAGATATGGGAACAATTTTTGTGAATGTCAGCCTTCCTCCGGCCTCTTCATTGGAACGTACAACAGTTATATCAAACCAGGTCGACAGTATTGCTCGTACCATACCGCAAGTGAATAACGTATTACGTATGTCGGGGCAGAACATGATGGCCGGAGCTGGCAGCTCTTATGCTATGGTCATACTTGAACTTAAGAAATGGCAGGAAAGAAAAGGGGTCAGTAATAAGGATGTTATTGAATCATTATTTAAAAAAACATCCGGTATCAGGGATGCTATTATTATGCCATTTTCACTACCTACTATAATGGGATTCGGCATAAGCGGAGGTTTTTCATTTGAATTGCAGGACAAAGGAGGCCATACCATTACACAGTTCTATAAGGTGGCCCAGGAATTTTTAGCTGCCTTAAATAAACGGCCTGAAATTCAGTTTGCTACCACTACATTTAATCCGAATTTTCCGCAGTATCTCCTGAGCGTAAATGTTCCAAAGATCAAAGAGGCTGGCTTGAATGTGAGTGATGTGATGAATGCTATGCAAGGGTACTTTGGTGGAATATATGTAGACAACTTCAATCAGTTTGGTAAGCAGTATCGTATTATGATTCAGTCTGATGCAGCTTACCGGGCAAATGAGGAAGGACTGAACAAAGTATATGTCCGTACCGGAATTAATAAAATGGCTCCGATAACTGAGTTTATTACGCTTACCAAAACATATGGACCTGAAAGTATTTCAAGATTTAATTTGTTTACTTCAATGTCTGTAAATGGGTCTCCTAATAAAGGGGTTGGTTCCGGTCAGGCGATCCAGGCAATAGAGGCAGTGGCTGCTCAGACTCTGCCGGCGGGTTACGGTTATGAGTTTTCAGGAATCAGTCGAGAAGAACAGAGCAGCGGAACACAGGCAATATATGTTTTTATATTGAGCCTTCTTTTTGTTTACTTCCTGTTAAGTGCATTATATGAGAGTTATCTTCTGCCATTCGCAGTATTGCTTTCATTACCGGTTGGTCTTACAGGAACTTTTGTATTTGCAAAGATTTTTGGCGTAGACAACAATATTTACATGCAGATTTCACTGATAATGCTTATAGGGCTCCTCGCCAAAAACGCAATTCTTATCGTAGAATTTGCATCAACACGAAGAGAACATGGAATGACTATAGTAAAAGCTGCCACAGAAGGTGCCAAAGCCCGTTTAAGGCCTATTTTAATGACATCACTTGCATTTATCTTTGGTATACTGCCATTGATGTTCGCCACAGGTGCCGGGGCAAATGGTAATAGATCAATCGGTACATCCGCTGTCGGAGGAATGCTTTTTGGTACCTTATTTGGCATCCTGGTAATACCTGTTTTATTCATTATTTTCCAGACTTTGCAGGAAAAAGCAAACGGGGAAAAAATTTCCACTGATGATTCAAATAAAGAAATAATTACTGCACAAAATTGATTATTATGTATTTACAAAATATCATCAAATCTAAGATTTCTTTCATCTGTTTATCGCTATTGATATTTTTTCTGAGTTCCTGCAAGATTCTCCAGCCATATAAACAACCGGATATTGTATCAGAAGAAAAACTATTCAGAGAGCTGGCTGTTAATGACAGTACAAATATTGCCGATAACCCCTGGAAGAGTCTGTTCACTGACAAACTTTTGCAAAATCTGATCGAAGAAGCAATCAATAATAACCCGGATTTACAGATAGCAATAACACGCATGAAAAAAGCAGAAGCTAATTTAAAACAAAGCAAAGCTTCTCTTTTTCCAACGCTTAATGCCTTTGCAGATGCTTCATTTCAAAGTAATAATTCAATCATCCCCGGGGTACCTGCATCATATCAGTTATATGGAGTGACCAGTTGGGAAGCGGATATATGGGGAAGGTTAAGAAGCGCTAAACGTGCTAATCTTGCTTTATTTCTGGAAAGCGAAGCCTACAAGAGAGCCGTGCAAACCCAGCTTATTGCAAATGTTGCAGATAGTTATTATACATTAATGGCTTTTGATGCAAAACTCCGGGTTACAGAAAAGACTATTGAAAACCGGAATTCAGATGTTGAAACCATGAAAATGATGAAAGACAATGATCTGGTTACAGGAGCTGACCTGGTTCAGAGTCAGGCCAACATGTATTCTGCAAAGGTCACAATTCCGGAAATTAAACAGAGCATTTATGAAACAGAAAATGCTCTGAGTGTATTGTTGGGACGAAATCCCGGTCCCATAACCAGGGGATCACTTGATGAACAGGAAATTTCTCCCGATCTTAAAACCGGGATCCCAGCTCAATTGCTTGCCAATCGTCCCGATGTACAGGAAGCTGAGTATCAATTCAGATATGGTTTTGAGATGACAAATATGGCACGAAAANNATCCCTCGCTTACTATTTCTGCTACAGGTGGCATTACTTCAACTGACTTATCTAAATTGTTCAATGCTTCTTCAGTATTTTGGAATCTTGTAGGAGGTTTGACCCAGCCAATATTAAATCAGGGACAAAATAAGCAGCGCCTCAGGATAGCCCAGGCTAATCAGCAAGAATATCTTGTTGCTTTTAAACAGACAGTTTTAACAGCGGGACAGGAAGTCGCTAATGCTATGCATGGATATCAGAGTGCATCTGAAAAAATAACATTAAGGGCTAGTCAGATAGATTACCTTGAGAAATCCGTTAATTATACAATGGAGCTTCTTAAATACACATCTTCAACTAACTATACCGATGTATTAACCTCGGAGGTGAATCTGTTATCGGCTCAACTCAATAGTATAAATGATAAACTGCAGCAACTTCAGACTGTAGTTTCATTGTATCAGAGTCTTGGAGGTGGATGGAAGCAATAATTTGAAAAAGCCTGAGCAAGCATTACTCTCTGTCCCCTGCATGAAAACCATGCGGCACATTCGGGTCATCAATTAATTACGGTGCGTTGAGATAAACATGTAAATCCGTGTAGATTCCTGGTCGGTATTGTTATTGTTTTATCTTTGAAGAAAAATTGTAAATTGAAATACCATGATCATGACAAAATCAAAATCTGGCAGACAACTCTATTTGCTGACATACAGGGCTGTTCTGGCTGTTGGTTAATGAGGCTCCAAAATAATTTATGAGGTCAAAAAAAGATTAAACAGATCTCATTTTTTAAAATTTCAGAAATGCCCATCTTTTTATGCTTTAATAAATTTTGGAATAAACTTCTCCTCTGAAAACATGGCGGCCGTGTTAATTAATGCTAAGTGAGAATAAGCTTGCGGAAAATNNTTCATACCAATTCTGAAAAGCGCCTGTATCATCCAGAAAGTACATATTGTAAATGATGATTCCGGTCTTCCAAAATCATCAGGGTTTATATAGCGATAAACCAAACCGTTATAAAAAAGTGCATTTTTAACTGCCATAACTGTTTTCTGATATTTCAAATCATCGGCAGGAATAAAACCATATTCGGCCATTAACAACAAGGATGCATCGAGCTCAGAATTACTGTAGGTTTGAGTAAAGGTTTGAAGGTCGTTTTTCCATCCATTCATTAACACGTCCTCTTTTATGTCATTGGCAATGCCTCGCCATGTTTCCATATAATATGTTTTATTCAGTAAGTGAGCTATTTTTGATGCCCTGTCCATTGCAACCCAACTCATAACTTTTGAGAATACAAAGTGTTTTTCATCTTTTCGAAATTCCCAGATACTTTTATCAGGCTTTTCCCAATGAGTAGATACTGTAAGAGAAATGTTTCGCACAATCTCCCAAATATCTTCAATTTCATCCAGGGTGCCTGGAAAAACATCATAATACTGATAAATTACATTAAGCAGATAGCCAAAGATATCATTCTGTTTCTGATAAAAAGCCGCATTTCCGATTCTTACAGGTTTCGAATTCTCATAACCAGCCAGGTGGGGCAGATCAATTTCTGTGAGATCCCGTTCACCCCTTATGCCATACATTATCTGGAATGAATCGTTCTTTGATTTAAGAATTCCTTTTAAATAAACAAGGAAACGCTGAGCTGAATTGTAATGTCCCATTTTAAGCAATGTATCTATTGACATTGAAGCATCACGGAGCCAGCAAAAACGATAGTCCCAATTGCGCACATTACCAATAGTTTCCGGGATACTGGTAGTAAGTGCTGCTAATACTGCTCCGGTCGACTGGTATGACATTACTTTTAAAACCAGTAAACTCCTTATAATTTCTTCAGTATATTTTTCGAATTTTTTGGAACGATTTGTCCAGTTAAGCCAGTATACTTTTGTCCTTTGGAATTCTATATATACCCTTGTAATGTTGATATCGATCAGCTTTTGATTGTATGATAACAGGAGAAATTCATGATGTGTAAGCGTAACCTCTTCTGAATCGAGGATGTCGTTGCAGTTTAAGCTGGAATAAAGATATATACAATCTGTTGGTATATCCCGTGAGTATGTCTTTATATGATTATCCTCAATTATATTTGCTACCTCTTCCCTTGCATAATTAAATGCAGGATAATATCTGACTTTAAAGGTCGGAGTGCCTGAAATCCACTTGATATAGCGATAAATTTCAGCAGGAGCAAAGTAGTCATTTTCAGTTAGTTTGTAACGAGGCATAAAGTCAATAACTTCAAATGTTCCTACAGCTGATTTAAATTCTGTGCACAATACATTTGTCCAGTAAATGTACTTCTGTGAAATGATGTATTTATCATCAACAACAAAACTAAAAGAGCCTCCTATCTCATTATCAATAAGTTTGGCGAAAATTGAAGGAGAATCGAAATCAGGCAGACAACACCAGTCAATACTTCCTTTATCAGACACAAGGGCAGCACTCCGGCAATTACCAATTACACCATAATTCAGATTATTCATAATACAATTTCATTAAATTTCGCAACCATTTGTTTAAATTGTCAGAAGCAAGTCCTCAAATGACATCACAAAGATAATACTGAATTCTTTATGTAATCAGGATTTTACCCATAAGAACAATATTCAAAATTCTCATTTTAAAACAATTGTTTAACATGTTTGTTTAACTTTACACCTCTTTTACATACTAAATACAAATATCTCAGATTATCCCAATTTACGATTATTATGGATAGTAAAACAGAAATTGAAATTAAAGATAAATTCAGAAGAGCAAAAAACAGACTTGTACTGCTTGACTATGACGGCACACTTGTTCACCATACCCCGGTACCAGATACTGCCAGTCTTCCGGAACATATGTCAGATATTATAATAAAACTGGTTGATAATCCGCAAACAAAAATATTTATTATCACTGGCAGAAGCTGCAAGGATATTGACAAATTTTTAGATCATATCCCAATAAATATAATTGCAGAACATGGGGCTATGATGAAAATGGGAGGCATATGGAAAAATCAGATAATTGATAATTTCTTATGGAAAAAGGCAATTATGTCTATTTTAAATCAAATAACTGAAACATGTCCGGAATCTTATGTGGAAGAAAAGAATTTTTCTTTAACTTGGCATTATCGAAATGCTGACCCCGATCTTGGATATTCAGTTTCAAGAGAATTGATCCATCTTCTAAAAAAAAGAATTCATTCTTATGATTTAAAAATTCTGGATGGAAATAAAGTGGTGGAAATATTAACTAATAAAATCGGTAAAGGAAGTGCTGTAAAAAAGTTATTTGAACAGAGCACCTATGATTTTGTATTATCAATCGGAGATGATGCTACGGACGAAGAGATGTTTAAGTTTTTTTTGAATCAGGCCAACGCCATTACTATTAAGGTAGGCGAAGGATCCACCCATGCAAGATATAAACTTAACAGTATCAGCGATGTTGCCTCACTCTTAAAACAATTGGCTGGATGAGATTAAACATTTCAGTAATACTTTCACTCCTTTTTGCTGTTGGCCTGGTAGCCTTTGGATTTACTTTTTACCAGAGTTCAACTGAAAAAACTAAATTAAATAATGAACTCGAATCACGTACTTTACGGATTGCAAATGAGATATTCAGACACGATACGTTGTTTTTTGAAAAAATAGGAGAGAAAAATATCAACCATTTTTCAGACAGTATTAACAGGCAGTTTAATCTTCTGGGTTTTGCAATATATTACAATTACGACAGCATTTTAAGCAGCAATTCTGCGCGCGGTTTTATTAAGTATTCGAAACCATATATTTCCCAATCAATAACTGCAGATTCTTCTGTCGGAAATTTTTTTAAATCAGATAGGGAGAAAATATATCAGTATATCAAGCCTTTAAAAAAATCAGGCAGATTCAATAATGCAGTAGTGTTTTACAGCGATGCCGGATACATTGATAAGGTACTCCGGAACATCTGGTCCCGGAATTTCATGGGATGGTTTCTTCAGGCATTTTTAGTCTCTGTTCTTACATTACTTCTGATCCGTTGGGGTATATTAAGACAGGTAAATAAAATTGTTGAATGGGTTAAAGCAATACGCACCGGGAATATACGGCAAATCAAGCCTGAACCTCATCTCGACTTTCTTGACCCGCTGCATAAAGAGATCGAATCTATTGCAAAAGCAATGAATGAAGCCAAAGCCACTGCCGAGGAAGAAGCACGGCTAAGAACAAGTGCAGAGGCTATCTGGACGCCCGAAAGACTTAAGGTGGAGATGGGAAATCTTTTGCACGGGAAGAAGCTGATTGTAGTTTCTAATCGCGAGCCATATATGCATATTCACGAAGGTAAAGACATTAAATGCATTGTTCCTGCCAGTGGTTTGATCACCGCTATGGAACCTATACTGAAGGCGTGCAGCGGACTATGGATTGCAGCAGGAACAGGAGATGCGGATAAGGAAACAGTAAACAGACACGACAAGGTGGAAGTTCCTCCGGATGAACCAATATATACTTTAAGGAGAATGTGGCTTACAAAGGAGGAAGAAAACCATTATTACTATGGCTTTTCAAATGAAGGACTGTGGCCGCTTTGTCATATTGCCCACACCCGGCCAACATTCAGAAATGATGACTGGAAATATTATAAAAAAGTGAATGAAGAGTTTGCCAAAGCAGTTATTGAAGAGACTAAAAATGAAGAAGAACCTTTCATATTAATTCAGGATTATCATTTTGCACTTTTGCCTGAACTGATAAAAAAAGAAAAACCCAAAGCTAAAGTGGCTATATTCTGGCATATTCCCTGGCCAAATCCTGAATCCTTTGGTATTTGTCCATGGCAGAGAGAAATTCTGAATGGTATGCTGGGCGCTGATCTGATCGGGTTCCATACACAATATCATTGCAACCATTTTCTCGAAACAGTAAATAATGCACTTGAATCCAGAGTTTTGTGGGAGAATTTTGCGGTGAAAATGGGTGGTCGGACAACTTATGTCAAACCGTTTCCTATCAGTATCGCATTCACATTAAAGGATTATGATATTGAATCGCCGAAAATTAAACCCTCCCGTCTTTTATCTGAATATGGTCTGACTGCACAATATATCGGAATTGGTGTTGACAGGATAGATTATACAAAAGGTATAGTTGAAAAATTTCTTGCCATAGAGCGGTTTCTGGAAAAGAACCCATCCTATGTAGGCAAATTCACATTTATACAGGTTGGCGCACCAAGCAGGACTAAGCTTAAAACTTATTCCGATACTGTAAGTGCAGTAGAAAACGAAACAAACAGAATCAATTTAAGGTTTAAATACAAAAACTGGAAGGCAATTGTGCTGCTGAAACGGCATCACAGCCACGAAGAAATTTTTCCGTTTTATACTTCTGCGGATTTTTGTATGGTAACTTCTTTACATGATGGGATGAATCTGGTAGCAAAAGAATTTGTTGCTTCACGAAATCAAAATGACGGAACCCTCATATTAAGCCGTTTTGCAGGGGCATCTCAGGAACTACAGGGAGCGATTATTATAAATCCGTATGACATTGAAAAATCAGCAGATGCAATAAAGTCAGCATTGGAGATGAGTAAAGAAGAACAGAATCAACGAATGATGCAAATGCGATTAGTAATTGTCAGGCATAATATTTATTCCTGGGCAGCTACTCTGTTAAGAACAATGGCTACTATTAATTAGTTAAAGGTTCAGGGTTCAAAGTTAAGACAGGGACAGTAAGTGAATGAATCAATGGAAATCCGTGGAATCCGTGGTAAAAAAAACAAAATACCAGGAACACAAAACACTAAACCCTAAACTCCAAACTCTGAACAACATCTCATTTCTTTAGTGCATTATACAGCACCACAGCAGGATGCAATGCAATCCTTCCTGTTCCATCTTTGATATGATGCCTGCAACTTGTTCCGGGAGCAGATATTATCGTATTACTGTCAGCTTTCCTGACCTCAGGGAATAAGACCAGTTCACCAACCTGATTGGATAATTCAAAATGCTCCTTTTCATATCCGAACGATCCTGCCATACCACAGCATCCCGAAGGGATCTCTTTTACAGAATAATTAACTGGTATTGAAAGCATTTCAATTGTACTGGCTGATGATGCAACAGCTTTCTGCTGGCAATGGGCATGCAAAAGAACATTTACCCTGTCATCAACAAATGAAGTACTGTCTATTCTTCCCGATCTGAACTCTTTTGCAATGAACTCATCAACCATAAAACTGTTTACGGCAATTTTTTCCGCTGATTCTTTCAGATCATCGCCTGCTAACTCCGGATATTCATCCCTGAATCCGAGAATTGCAGAAGGCTCAATTCCAACAAGAGGCAGGTCATCACTGATAATACCAGATAATGCCAGAATGTTTTTTCTTATTGTCTTTTTTGCTGTTCTTACCAGACCTTTCGACAGGAATGTTCTGGCGCTTACATTGTGACCTGCTGTGACCACTTTGTAGTTTAGCGAAGTAAGTAACCTTATTATGGTTATACCTGTCTCAGTATCGTTAAAATCGCTGAATTCGTCAATAAATAGACATACTGAACCTTTTGGATTCACAGGATTGATCTTTGCAAGGTTTTTCCTGGTCCATTTTCTCAGGGTCGTCTTGTAAATTAAGGGTATTGATCTGTTTGATGCAAACCCCGTTGCCTTTTTTACAATTCCCGATGTAAGCTTGTTCTTCAGAAAGAAATTAAATATAGGAGGAGCAAAGGAACCTATTTTGTTAATCACCGATATATATGCAATCAGCCTTGTCCTTAAAGGTATTCCATACATGTCGTACCAGTGTTGAAGGAATTCCGATTTGATCTTTGCAATATCGACACTTGAAGGGCATTCGGATTTGCATCCCTTGCAGCCGAGACACAGATCAAGTATTTCATAGATCTCCTTGTGGTTCCACGGATCACCCTCTTTACTGAGAAACTCACGTACCACATTTGCTCTTGCACGTGTACTTTTATATTCATCACTTGTTGCCATAAAACTGGGACACATAGTTCCTCCAATTATTGCTGACTTACGGCAGTCGGCAGTTCCGTTGCATCTTTCTGCAGCTCTGATTATTCCATCGCTGGAAGAAAAATCATAGATAGTCTCTATATCACGTGTCGGAACGCCGGTGATATATCTCAGACTGGTATTCATAGGCGGAGTTCGGGTGATTTTACCAGGATTTAATACCCCATTCGGATCCCAGCATTCTTTTACCTGCTTCAACAGGTTATAATTGTGTTGACCAAGAATTATCGGGATAAATTCTCCTCTTAGTCTTCCGTCGCCATGTTCCCCGCTAAGAGAACCCCTGTATTTTTTAACCAGATGCGCTGTTTCCAGTCCGATAGTTCTGAAGAGCTTCACATCTTCAGGATCTTTCAGGTTGAGAACAGGTCGTATGTGAAGTTCCCCTGAACCTATGTGCGCATGAAATACTGCGTCCTTATTGTATTTAGCCAGCAATACTTCTATTTCATCCATATACGCCGGTAAAAGTTCTACGCTTATTGCAGTATCCTCCATGAGTGTAACCGGTTTAGGATCTCCTTTCATGTTAGCAAGGACTCCTAGTCCTGCTTTCCTAAGCTCCCATACTTTTGAAATATCTTTTCCTTTTATAATAGGATAGGAGTACCCATAATCTGCCGACTTTAATGCCTGAATCATCTTTGCTGCGGCTTCGTCAATCTCTTCCGGTTTTTCCCTTATAAATTCAACAATCAGGATTGCAGCAGGTTTGCCAACGAGAAAAAACCTGTTGTTTCTCTGACTTGCATTATCTTCTGTCAGTTCAAGGATCCGGTTGTCTATCATTTCCACTGCCGAAGGCTTATAGTTTAAAGCAATCAGGTTAGCTTTGAACGCATCGTTTCTATTCTTGAGATGAACGCATACAAGTGCTTTATTTACAGGAGGTAATGGAATTAAGTTAAGCTTGATTTCTGTTGTTATTGCCAGTGTTCCTTCTGATCCCGTAAGCAACTTACAGAAATTAAATTTACTCTGCGATTTTTCATCAAAAATCTCAGAATCCAGCAATTGATCTATAGCATATCCTGTATTTCTTCTGTGAACCTTAGGATCGGGGTAACCTTCCCGGATTTTCTCCTGGTTTATCTTGTCACCCAGAATTCTCTTTATGTTCCGGTAAATATCCCCTTCAAGAGTAATCTGGATGCATTTACTCATGAAATCATCATTATTCAATGGACCGAATACTACTTCACTTCCATCGCTCAGAAGTGCTTTTATCTCTATGGTATGATCTCGTGTTGATCCGTAAACAATAGAATGTGAACCACATGCATTATTCCCAACCATACCGCCTATATTACAACGGTTTGAAGTTGAGGTTTCAGGACCGAAAAACAGACCGAGCTCTTTTAGTTTCAGATTCAGCTCATCCAGAACAACTCCAGGTTCCACTCTGACCCACATTTCTTCTTTGTTTATCTCCAGAATATTATTCATGTACTTTGAGATGTCTACAATTATTCCTGAGCTGACTACCTGTCCGGCCAGGGAAGTTCCTCCTGCCCTGAGGGTTATACTTGATTTCTCATTAACAGCAAATTGAAGTATTTTCCTGATATCTGAAACGGTTTTTGGCCAGGCAACAGCTGAAGGTTCCTCTTTATAAACGGATGCATCTGTGGAATAAATAGTTGTCGTGATCTTATCGTGTTTAAGATCGCCTTTAAGACTCATTCCAAGTGTATCCAGACGTGAAAAAAAAGTATCCATTAAAATAGCTCTAATTTGATCTGCTAATTTAGGAAAATGATTGAATCATAGTTTTTAGGATGACATATTAGTAGGATTTATTTTTTTTAACGGCCATAATAATGATATTAATCATGTCTTTCAAAATTGTTTAATAGAACTTTTTTTTCGTACATTTATAAAAAAATTTCGAACTTATTAATATGCTGATACACAATGGAATTATTAG
>PLLX01000145.1 GCA_003141415.1 Bacteroidales bacterium | reverse complement strand
GTTGTTTGTAATGGAGGCAGCACTACGACGGTCACCTTTACCACAGTCACCACGGGAGGGGTTACGACCTATACCTGGACCAATAATGATATCAGCATCGGATTGGCCGCAACAGGCAGCGGGAATATCCCAACGTTCACAGCTACTAATCTAGGTACAGTACCGGTAGTTGCAACAATTATCGTTACCCCTCATTTCACCAGTGGTGGAGTGACCTGTGACGGACCGACAAAGACCTTTACGATAACAATCAATCCTACGGGAGAGGTTGACCAACCGGTAAGCCAGGTTGTTTGTAATGGTAGCAATACAACGACAATCACCTTTACCACAGTCAATACAGGAGGAGCTACAACCTATACCTGGACCAATGATCAGCCATCTATTGGATTAGCCGCTGCAGGTAGTGCCAGTATCCCAACGTTCACAGCAATTAATGCAGGAACATCACCGGTAATTGCAACGATCATCGTTACCCCTCATTTCACTAATGCAGGAGTGACATGTGACGGACCGGCAAAGACCTTTACGATAACAGTTAATCCTACGGGAGAGGTTGATCAGCCGGTAAGCCAGGTTGTTTGTAATGGCGATAATACAACGACAGTCACCTTTGCTACAATCAATACGGGAGGAGTAACGACCTATACCTGGACAAATAGTGACATCAGCATTGGTCTTGTAGCAAGTGGTACAGGTAATATACCTTCTTTCGTTGCTACGAACATAAGCACAGCACCTGTAGTGGCAACGATCATTGTTACCCCTCATTTCATTAATGGAGGAGTTACCTGTGACGGACCGACCAAGACATTTACGATTACTGTCGATCCGACAGCAGAGGTAAATCAGCCACCGAGCGAGGTGGTATGTAATGGCGATAACACCACGATAGTCACCTTTCCTACAATCAATACAGGAGGAATTACGACCTATACCTGGACAAATAATAATATCAGTGTTGGTCTTGGAGCAAGTGGTACAGGTAATATACCTTCTTTCGTTGCTACGAACACAGGCACTGTGCCTGTTATAGCGACTATCATTGTTACTCCGCACTTCAGCAATGGAGGCAAGACATGTGACGGACCAACCAAGACATTTACGATAACAGTTAATCCTACGGGAGAAGTTAACCAGCCGGTAAACCAGGTTGTTTGTAATGGAGACAACACGACGACAGTCACTTTTGCAACAGTCAATACGGGAGGCATCACGACTTATACCTGGACAAATAATAATATCAGCATTGGTCTTGGAGCAAGCGGTACAGGTAATATTCCTTCGTTCATTGCTTCAAACCCGGGTAATGCACCTGTTGTTGCAACGATCATTGTTACTCCACACTTCAGCAATGGAGGCAAGACCTGTAACGGACCGACTAAGACCTTTACTATCACGGTCAATCCAATACCAGAGGTTGACCAGCCGGTGAGCCAGATTATTTGTAATGGAGCCAACACCACGGCAGTCAATTTTACAACGGTCAATACCGGAGGTATTATAACTTATACCTGGACAAATAATAATATCAGCATTGGTCTTGTAGCAAGCGGTATAGGTAATATACCTTCTTTCGTTGCTACAAACGCAGGTAATGCACCTGTTATCGCAACGATCATTGTTACTCCACATTTTAGTAATGGAGGCAAGATGTGTGATGGACCGACAAAGATCTTTACCATTACAGTCAACCCAACACCACAGGTATTCCCCAGTACTTCGGGATATACAATCTGTAATTATGGTACAACAAGTGTTATACTTACCAGCCCAAGTACTTTTACCAGTGGAGTCATTACATTTAATTATACTGTAGTGGCCACGGGCGGGGTTACCGGATTTAACACACCTGTGACAGGATTATTGAATAATTCTGTAATATCTGATGTACTTCATAATCCCACTGATACTTCACAGACAGTAACCTACACAATTGTCCCGATAAGTCCGACAGGTTGCGCAGCAGGACCAAGTAAGACAGTGGTTATAACAGTTGACCCGACACTACAGTTAGTTCCAAGCACATTGTCCCAGACGATATGTAATGATGGTATAACAGATGTCAAATTATACAGTCCAACTATTTTTTCCAGCGGGGTGATTACCTTCAATTATACTGTAGTAGCCACTGGAGGAGTTACAGGATTTACTACACCTGTTGCAGGTTTGCCGAATAATTCAGTTATATCGGATGTATTACATAATCCTACCGATACTTACCAGACCGTTACATATAGGATAACACCTATAAGTCCAAGATGCTCAACAAGTGATCCGGATAAGATAGTAATTATAACTGTGAATCCAACCCCAAGAATTTACCCTGTTCCTTCTAATTCCACACAATGTGACAGCACGACTACAAATATTCAGTTACAAAGTCCTAGTATATTTACCAGCGGGCTTATCAAATTTAAATATACTGTTGCAACAACCGGTTCGATGACTGGATACACCAGCCCGATAACCGGATTGCCCAATAATCAGATTATTGGAGACAAATTAATTAATAATACTGATCATTTCCAGATCGTCACTTACACGGTTGTCCCCATTAGTCCCATAGGTTGTACAGATGGTCCCTCACAGAATATTACTGTGACAGTCAATCCGACACCTCGCGTTGTTCCGAATAATATTTATCCTTCTATCTGTTATGTTGGAACACCTCAGGCTCCGGTAAATACTCAGATTGTCCTGAACTCTCCAACAGTTATGACCTCAGGGGCTATGAGGTTTGATTACACGGTAAATGTTACCGGGGGACCGGGAGTTATAGTTGGGAATACATCTCCAGCAGTTAACCTTCCTCCTTCATACGCAATCAATTTCGTTTATCAAAATAATTCAGATACAATACAATCTGTCTATTATACTATTACCCCCAAAGTTGATAATGCTATTTGTGTTCCCGGAAAAAAAGTTGTTAGCGAAATAAAAGTCCACGCTAAACCGCTGCAGAGTATTGTTGTTACTAAACCGTTGACATGTTCAGGAGGTGCAGGTCTTGCAGCATTAAAAGCTGTGATTTCCAAAGGTGCCAACCCATATCAGGTGGTTTGGGACGGACCAGTGGGATATCACAAAGTTGATTCATTGGCCATTGCAAATTTGTCAAGCGGTAAGTATGTCATTAAAGTGACGGATAATCTTGGCTGTAACCGCAAGGACTCGATAAGCATTGTTCCTGTAACCGCAAGGGCATATATCTCGGCTGATGTAATACCACCCGGAAACTATAATATCAGCTGTATTGGTTCGACAGACGGGACTATCCTTGTATCTGTTACCGGAGGAATTACACCTCCATATAATTATTGGGTTATCAAAAATGATCATGATACCTTATACAGTGGCATATTCACCAATAATCTGGATCCGTCAAATCCCTCAACTTACAAATATTATAATAATCTTGGGGCAGGAAGTTATACACTTGATATCAAAGATGTAAATACATGCGAGAATCTCAACAAGATAGTTTTCAGAGTTCCCCCTCCGATAGTTAACGTGTTTAGTAAATCACCATTTGCAGGGGGCTATAATATCTCATGCAAAGGGTATAATGATGGTTATGCAACGGTTCAGACATCGGGTGGACATGGTGGATACAGTTACAGATGGTATACTTTCAATGGGAATATACCTGGTCCGGTTAATACCAATCGTATAGATAATCTGACAGCTGGGACTTATTATCTCGAGACAAAAGATGTCTTAAACTGCGTTCAGATTGACAGTACTGTAATTAAAGAGCCGGATGGAATGCAATTATCAGCATATCAAGTGTCTAAATCACCTGATGGTAACTTCAACATTTCATGCAATGGGGGTACTGATGGGTCAATTGGTATGACAATTTCAGGCGGATCAGGCAATTATATCTATTCCTGGACCGGACCCGCCGGCTTTACTTCATCGACAAAAGATCTCACTGGTTTAAAAGTCGGGGTTTATACATGTTTAATCAGGGACGAGAATAACTGTATTCTGACACCTTCACCCACATTTACTCTTACTGAGCCATCTGCTCTTGTCTTAGGTCCTCCGGCTACATCAGTTTCAACAGATGGAGCCTATAACATTAATTGTTATGGTGCTAATTCAGGATGGATCAGAGTCACAGTGTCTGGAGGTAGCATTGGAACCTATAACTACAATTGGAGCACTTTAGACGGATCAGGGATAATTAGTGGACAAAAAGATCAGACTTTACTTACTGCAGGTACATATCATCTGGTTGTGACAGACTTTAATAATTGTGTCATTACAAAAGATATAACTCTGACTCAGCCTCTTGTTTTTGTTACGCAACTTACCCCTACTAATGTTACATGTAAGTCGGCGGGCTTTAATAATGGTACAATTAATCTGACAGTTACAGGAGGTGTTGCTCCATATTCATACTTGTGGTCGAATGGTGCAACTACAGAAGATCTGACCGGACTTACACCCGGAACTTATAATGTAACCGTTACAGATTTTAACGGGTGTATCAAGAAAGATTCTGCTAGAGTTGATCTTCCACCTGTTCTGAATTATACTAGGGCCCTGTCTGATTTTAACGGTTATAACATAAGTTGTAATGGTTTGTCAAATGGTTTCATCAATGTGGACCCGACAACCGGATCGGCTCCTTTCGTTTATACCTGGACAGGGCCCAATGGATTCACTGCTACCACAAAAAACATTTCAGACCTAAAAGCCGGTCAGTATAAGTTACTGATCGTCGACAATAATGAATGCAAAGCCTCGGAAACCTTTAATCTTACAGAACCCGGAAAACTTGGATTGACGTTCACGTTACCTTCAAGTATTGCAGGCGGGTTTAATATTAATTGTGCAGGAGAAAGTACAGGGTCTATTGATATCGAACCGGAAAATCAGGTAAAGACGATCGATTATCTCTGGTCAGATGGTATCTTTGGCAAAACAAGAATAAATCTTCCGGCAGGCAATTACACTGTAATAATTACTGATGCAAATAACTGCCATGCCAATTCAACAATTACAATAACAGAGCCTGATTCCTTGAAACTCTACTTCAGTATATCGCAGCCTTTCTGTCCTGACAAACCTGATGGCAGGATTGTAGCAAATGTCACCGGCGGGGTCAGAGGAACTGATTATTCGTATATATGGTCAGATAACTCAACAAACAGTACCCTGGCAAATATTCCGGCAGGATATTATAAAGTTACTGTTACAGATATGAACGGATGTTCTATAAAAGATTCTGTTACTATCCAACCGGTTAACGAAACTTGTCTGGTAATTCCAAATGCTATATCACCGAATGGCGATCTGATTAATGATGTCTGGAATATAGGGCTGAAAGAGTTGTATCCATCAATGGAAGTAATAATATTTAACAGGTGGGGCGAAACCGTCTGGAGATCAGAAAAGGGATATCCGAGGCCATGGGATGGAACAAGCAATGGCTCTTCTCTTCCAATTGACTCTTATCATTATATAATTGATTTACATAACGGATCCAGACCGATTGTAGGTAATATAACAATAGTAAGGTAAATAATATTATTTTAATGCTTTTGTGAGAAGACTCGCTTTCATATTATTTCTAGTTCTGATTGGCAACTTTGCCTTCGGACAACAACTGCCGTTATATAGTCAGTACCTTTATAATAAGTACCTGATCAATCCAGCGGTGGCAGGAAGCGATGGGTATACAAGTGTCAGTCTGACTGCCAGAGAACAATGGGTTGGTTATTCCGGAGCACCACGAACCTTTTCTTTCAGCTGGCAGACAAGAATGCTCAAAAAAAGCTTCATACTGAAGCAAACCAGGGTAAAACGGCAAGTTTACAGGCCAAAATCTGATGGGAAAGTTGGCTTTGGAGGATATGTTTTCAGCGATAAAAATGGATTGATTCAAAGAACTGGTTTCCAGGTTTCTTATGCATATCATATGTGGCTCCAGAAGAGTACACAACTCTCTCTCGGACTTGGATTTACCGGTTATTATTACAAGATTGATGAAAAGCAGATAAATTTTGAAGATCCGAATGAACCATGGCTGAACAATAATCTTCGTCGCGGTGTTTTTGTCCCGGATGTGACTTTTGGCGCCTATCTCCTTAATGCGAAGTACAGCTTTGGTTTTTCTGCTGATCAGCTATCTGAAGCTGCTGCAAAAATCGGAGGTCCGGCTTACAAAAACCTCACAGTGGACAGGCAGTATTATCTTTTCGGATCATATGATTTTAACCCTGTAAGTAATACAATAATCCAACCTTCATTTCTTTTAAAAATGTCAGAACAACTTAAACCTCAGGCTGATATGGGCGCTACATATATTTATAACCAGGGTTTTTGGTTCGGGCTCGCTTACCGTACCAGCGGGGCCTTAATAGCAAACATTGGCGTAAAATATCAGAATATCTTTTTTGGATATGCATATGATTACACTCTTCAGGAAATTCAGAGTATCACCTATGGTACACACGAAATAACAGTTGCCCTTAAGTTCGGGGATAATTCCAGAAGATATCGCTGGCTCGATCGTTATTAACCGATTCAACTTGTAATTTTTCAGGAAGATTCCTTATTCCTGAAGCGATAGCGAGGAATCAGTATCTCTCGATAGTAAATTTAATCAATAGTTTTTCTAAGGATATAAATTAGCGAGCTGCTCTTCCTTTTTTTGAAAGCAGACAAAAATGCAAAAACAGCTGCCTTTGATATTCCTTTTAGAAAGGGCAATGTTGATCCTTTATATTTTTCGCTCAGCTGTGAAATATAAAAGACATCAAAAGGAAGGATTCTGAGATTTTTTAATAATAATCCGGATTTTTCAGCAAAAAGTCTGAATGTGACCGGATTAAAATGCCATAAATGTCTTGGAACATCCCAGGCAGCCCAGAACCTGTTATAATGTGTTGCATCGTATGAGCTGCAGTTTGGCAATGCAATGACACAAAATGCTCCGGGTTTTAATAACCGATATATTTCTGAAAGATAGTTAAATGGATCTTGGAAATGTTCAAGTACATGCCAGAGGGTAATACAATCAAAGCTATTTCCCTCAAATGTGGATATCTTATCAGGCGCAGAAACATCCAATCCAAAATGTGATATGGAGAAATTACGGGCCTTTTCATTTATTTCTATGCCTTTTGCCAACCAGCCATATTTTTTCATTGTACCGGCAAAATGGCCAGTACCGCTGCCGATGTCAAGTATAGTTCCCTCTTTAAGACCGGTGACCTTTTTAATGAGCTCTTTCTTCTTACGAAGCATCAGACTCCTAGCTAGACGGTAAAGCTTATTGGAAAACCCTTTTGAAGTGTCGCTGTGGGAAATGTAATTATCAGATTCGTAAAATTTGGCTATTTCATTCTCATCCGGATAATCCTGGGTAAACGAGAAGTCACAGTCTGAACATTTAAATATCGGGAAATTCTTAGTACTGATAAAATGATCATTGCAAATGAATTGCAATCCGATCTTCTCAGAAGAACAAAGAGGGCATACATAATGATGCACCATATTATTCAGACTTTGATTTCATCTTATATTTAGCCAGGAAATAGCCTGAGCACAGAAGGATAAGCAATACAGAGCTTGCCAGTGAAATTTTATTACCAACATAATAAGAAACAGGCTTAAAAGTAAATTTTATTTCATGATCTCCGGCCGGGACAACCATACCTCTGAGAACCCAGTCAGTACGGAAATACTGACTTTCTTTCCCATCAATATAACACTTCCATCCTGCAGGGTAATATATTTCCGAAAAAACCGCAAGTTTCTCTTCCCGGGCTGAGTATTTATAATGCAACTCATCAGGCTGATATGAAACAAGCTCAATCTTTTCATTATCCTGAACAGGGTAGGAGGATTTTGTAATCTGATTCTTAAAGGTATTTGCTATAATCGCTTCTTTTGACGGATTAAATGAGTTCATCATTGATATCTCCTTATTGGCGTTTTCAACAAATACCGGTTTCTCAGCAAACCAGGTATTTCCAAGGGCGTGCGGATTTATTAATGGAGGAGCACCCGGATTATAAATCACATATTTGGTATTGAGCATATTCAGAGAGGGAAACGGAGTATCATTGTATATCTGCTGAAGATCTTCAACAGATTTTGCTTTACCTGCTGCAGCTTCGAACAAGTTAATTCCAGGATAAAAACAGGTGTCAATGAGTTCCGCGTATCTCTCCATTTTTGCACCATGGTAACCGCCAATGGATTTATGAAAATAGGAAGTTGGCGAATTATCATTAAATGTCGAAGTAGCAATATTCAGCACCCTGAACTGAGAAGGATCCTTAAGAATAAATGCATCAGCAACAGAAGGTGAAAATGTTTTTTGAATTGCAGCAGGTCTTTCAAAACGGTCAGCATCAAGATATCTCTTATCCACTGTCCAGAGATCAAGAACAACCAGTATTGCTAAGATTAGTATTGAATACTCCTTTCTGAGTTTATCAAAGATAAAGCCAAGAATAATTCCTGATGAAAGCAAAATAAACACCAGGGATCTGAAAGCATCACTTCTGAGCAGATATTTTCTGTCAGATATCAGGGCATTCTTAAGCCAGTCAGGAAGTTCACCTTCACTTTGTCCGAGAAAGGAACCTGCAATGCCCGGAAATATGATAAGGAGTAATATAAATCCTCCGGTTATCCCGGTGGCGATTTTTAATCCCCTGATTATCTCTTTTTTTGAAGTTGTACCATTGAAAACATCTCTTAAAGCAAGAAATCCCAGCAGTGGTATACAAAACTCTGCAATAACGAGAGTCATTGTCACTGCCCTGAACTTATTATATCCGGGGAAATGATCAATGAAAAGGTTTGAGAAGGGCATGAAATTTTTTCCCCAGGCAAGCATAATCGATAATATTGTCGCTGTAAGGAGCCACCATTTTTCAGGACCCTTAATGAGAATAAGTCCGAGTACAAACAGGAAAAGAACTATGGCCCCAACATAGTGCGGTCCCTCAGTACCTCCCTGCTGAGGTCCCCAGTATTTCTGAAGCTGATTGGCAGCATCCTGGTTGTTATTCTGACGTAATATCTTATAAGTTTCAGAATTGTGGTCAAATGGATGGCTGGATCCTCCCTTGTAATCAGGTATCAGAAGATTAAATGTTTCATCAACGCCATAACTCCAGTAAGTAATATACTCTTTATTCAAACCTGATGTAACATTTTTATTTTCAGTTGCCAGATCTGATTTTCCCCTGATTGAATATTTTCCGTATTCGTATGTTGCGTAGAGGCTTGCGAAGTTTATGCCTATGGCAATTACAAACGGAATAATAAGAATAACTGATGTTTTCAGGAATTTGACCAGCGTTTTGTTTTTATAAGAATATACAAATTCAACGATACCAAAAACCAACAGACAGAGCATTGCATAGTAAGTGATCTGAGGATGGTTAGCCGTGATTTCAAGAGCAAGGAATAAAGCTGTCAGTAATGCTCCTTTTATGGCATCATGCTTGTAGGCATAATAGATTCCTCCAATCATTGGAGCCATGTAGGCCAGTGCTATTGCCTGGGTATTGTGCCCGGCGCCAAGAATTTGAAAGAAAAATGATGAAAGACCATAAGCCAGGGCTCCGGCCATAGCCAGCCAGGAATCAACCTCAAAAATCAACAGCAGTATATAGAATCCCAGCATGGAAATGAACAACACTGAAACCGGCATTTTAAACATTCTGAGAAATGCATCGGCATATTTAATCAGGTTCCCGGGATATTTTGTGGAAATAAGATATGCAGGCATTCCGCCGAAAATCGAATTGGTCCATAATGGTTCCCGTCCGGTCTTTTCACGAAAATCCTGGATCTCCTTTGAGTTGATTTTAGAGACTGTAGAATCGTTGGCTTTCAGTACTTTGCCTTCCAGGACAGGATAGAAATAGGCAAAAGAGACCACAATAAATATTAGTACAGCAATCAGATGTGGCAGAATGGGTTTGATCTTATTTTTTATTTCCATTGAAATGTTTTTAAGGTTTCTTACCTGAAGAAAGGCAAAATTATGTATTTAATTTCTTATAACTCATCTGTAATTCCTTTTAAAGAATTAAGATTGCTTTTTAAGTTTTTAATTTTTGACCATTTATTTATAAAACCTCTGATCGACTGTAATTCAACAGGCTCATAAAAGTTAAACAGATACAGGATAAAAGGGAAACTTACAAAACCTGCTGTTTTAATAATCATCCTTGGAAGAAGATCCAGTCCATTTAACAATAAACCGGAAAAGGATAAAACAGCTCCGGTAACAAGCATTACAGTTATTTTTCTGATTTCATATGGTACATAAAACACCTTCTGGGAATAATAGTAACATGCATACCAGTAAATAAACTGCGACAGAAGAGTGGCAATTGCAGCTCCTGTAATATCCCACACCGGGATTAGCAAGAAGTTAAGTACAAGGCTTATAACAGTTGCGAAAACAACGATAAATCCTATAATCCTAGTCTTTTTTGCAATATGTAACCCGTAAACTGTAACTTCTTTCATATTGCCAAAGAATATACCAAGAGATAAAAAAGGGATAATTGCCACAGCATCCCAATAAGCTTTGGATGTGGCTATAACCTTTATTATTTCAAGCGAGAAGAGTGAAATTCCCACTATACCAAGCATGAGTGCATATGATGAATAGAGAAGTACTTTTGAATAGAATCGTTTATTCCCAGGCGAATCCATTCGCTTTATCATTATTGGTCCAAGCGCCAGTTTCATAGAATCGGCAAGAACCAGTTTTAAAACACTTGAGATTTTAGAAGCAAGGCTATACAGGGCCACTGATTTAAGAACTGTCAACGAATTAAGTGAAAACCTGTCTATTACAGTGAAAAGAGCAGCTGAAATATTTGCCAGTAATAAAGGGAAACCATAGGCATTCATTGACTTAAATATAATCTTGTCAAAAAACACCCTGGAATTTTTAATTATATAACCAATTAATAATAAAACAATTAAACCATTGCCAATAACCTGTGCCAGATATATCCCTTCAAGCCCCATCTTTTTAGAAAGTATAAAATAGAGAGTGAGAGACAATACTACTATAAGTTTAAGCAGGTTAGTGATGGAATAGAGCACAGATCTTGACTGGAGCCGCATAAGAGTATTGATGACATTATTTAGTGACTGAATAGCCGATGCAAGAATAACCAATGTGATTACCCTTGCCCAGTCGGGTTTTGAGAATATCATTAAAGATAAACTGCCTGAGAGAGGGATCAGAGTCAGGCAAAATATTACAGAGACAATTACCTGAGTTGAAAGGGACATAAAAAAAATGCCTTTCTGATTATCTTTATAATCTTTATCCCAGAACCATCTTGTGAGACTCTGTGGCAGACCAGATGCAAGCATGGCCGTTAAAACCGTAGCGGAAATCTCCAGGATCGTGAGTACGCCAAATTGATCGGTTGAGAAAAACTTCTGATTGGTATATATAGGGATCAGTACCAACCCGACGATCTTAATCGCTACATTACCCAGACCATAGATGATTGTGTCTTTAAATGAAGTTTTAATTGATTTTAACATGATATAATTTTGCGGCCGTATTTTAAAATAGCATATTCAAATAAAACATTTTAAGAATGCTAAGATAGTATTTACAATTTTACCGGATAACTGTTATTGAATTACTTGTCGGCAATCAGGGTCAGCCCTTTAAGAAAAAGATGTCTGAAAGGAGTGTGGATAAGAACTGACTTTAAAAAAGAATCTTTTATGCTTAAGTCAATATATTGTATTCTGACTTTACCAAAACCTGCATTCATGGCACTTTTTTTCAGACTGAAATAGTTTTGCTCGTTCAGATGATACTGTTTATAATGATCCGAAATCGTATCAGGTTCCTTTTTTGGTAATGGTTTCCCTTTAATAATGCTTAATGCTCTTATCAGTTTATATCCAATTCTTCTTCGGATTGTATTAGGGAAAGTATATATAATTAATCTCCCATTGGTATTTAATAAATTGTAACATTTTTTAAAGAAAGCTTTTCCTTCTTCAATTGAGATATGCTCAATAAAATCAATAGATACAATACGGTCATATTTGATTTTTTCATCAATCTTTTCAAAGGAACTGATCTGGAAGTTACATTTGGCTTTTAGCTCATCCGCTTTTGCCTTTGCCAGTTTTATTGCCTCTTCTGAAAAGTCGACACCTGTGGCCTCTCCTCCGTTCAAAGCATGGTAGATCACCAGTTCGCCTCTTCCGCAACCTATATCCAGCAGACTGTCAGACTGATGTAAATACAGCCGGTTTATAATCATCTGGAATTTATCGATCAGCTGTTCAAATTTCCCATCAAAGATTTTAAATTCTTCATGGCCGGTCGCACTTTTCATGAAATAACTTTCTGTATAGAGATGTCTGACGTCTTTTGAAAAGGTCTCTTTTTTACTCATTTGATTTATTTGTTATAATTTCCTGATACAGGTCAGATAGCCGTTCAACAAAAACCTCTTTCCCAAAATTGTCGTTTGCATACTTTCTTATAGCTTCTTTTTTATATAATCCTAAGTTCTCTGACATACTTGTTATCGCATTTTTCAACGCTTCAGCATTATCTTTTTGAATCAGTATACCGGTTGATATTGTCACAATTTCCTGAGGACCACCGCATTTCGTGGCGATAACTGGTATTCCGCAAGCCATAGCCTCAATCAGAACTATTCCAAAAGTTTCATACCGGCTTGGAAGAACAAAGAAATCAAGTTTTGAATAAAAATCAGCAATTTCATTTCGTGATATTTCTCCATAAAACTTACAATTCGCATCAACTCCAAATTCTTTGGCCATCTTTTTGAAATTGTCCAATAAAATCCCATTTCCACCGATATGCAAAAAGAAATCTTTTCTTTCAAGCAGAGAAGCAGATTTTAATAACAGGTCCAATCCTTTATTATTATTGTTCAATCCTCCGAGAAAACCAATATTTATGATTTTTCCCGGTTTCGTTTCTATGATGTGAAATTTACCAACATCAACAATGTTATGGATAACGATTACAGGACGATGCGAAAGAGAAATGATTTCCTCTCGTAATGCATTACTTACCGATATAATACAAGTTGTCTTCTTCAGAGCATATATAACACACTGTTTGTGAAACCAACTTCTGAAATATGACTTTATCCTAGAATGTTCTGTGAGAATATTAGGGATCTTTTTTTTCTCCTGAACTATCGTTCCAAGAAATCCTCCGGGATAAGATAAATGACTATGAATAATGTCTATTTTATTTTGATTCAGTATTTCATTTTTAATAAAACGAAAAGTATTTGATAAAAATTTTATTTGAGTAATGACCGGAAATGACTTGTTGATCGTAACTTCATATTGAGTTACTCTTCCGCTCTGACTTTTTAAAAATGAGTATTCGGGAAATGGAGCAAAGTGCGAATAATCAACTTTAAAATAGACTACGATAATATCATGCTTTAAACTTAAGGCCTCAACCTGTTCCTGTATAAAGATACCACGCCATTTGTTTTTCAGATCAGGATATGAATGTGTGAGAACCAATATGTTCATCCTAAACTTTTTTATCTGTTTAATGTCTTATAAATCTGTATCAAATTCTCTTTAACAATTTCTGTATGATATTCTTTCATAATTGTCTTCTTTCCGTTTTCTCCCATTTTTTCTCTTAATTGCTTATCATTAATAAGCCTGATAATCGCATTTTGAAACTCTTTAATATTTTCGAATATTAGTCCGCAGTTATGTTTCTCAATAAGGTTTTGTTGTGGTTTACAGTTTGAAGCGATTACAGGTTTTCCTCCAAGCATATAATCATATATTTTATTTGCAACACCAGATTCATGTTGGGGGTTTTTATGAAAGGGTGCAATGCATATATCACAAATTCTCAGATAATCGGGGAATTCTTTTGATTCTATCCATGGAATATAATGGATACGATCAGCTAACAGAACTGAACCTGTCAATTCTGAAAAAAGTGGTTTATCTTTTTTGTCAACCGGTCCGATAAGAAGAAAATTAACCTGATAACCCTCTTTTACCAGGTTGATAAAAACTCCCAGAGCATCAAAAATACCTCTTCTCTCAGCAATCACACCGTAATAAAAGATTATCGGAAATCCCTGCTTAAAAGGATTCTTTACAACCCTGTCACTTTTATATTCCCGTTGTGAAAGATCAGGGACGTTCGGTAAAACAGCAAAAGTTTCTGCTGGTAACTCAGGAAACTGTTCTAACAGAGTATCTCTGAAATCACTGCTGAGAACAATTATCCGGTCTGCATAACCAATATATTCACGTTCCTTTTTCTTCCATTCTTCAGGCCGGGAGATAAGGCTCCTGATTAATCCTTTTGTCCAGTTGTAAGTAGTTATTGTGTAGGGATAATTCTCATGAAGATCAAGAATCATTGGGATCTTCCTGTTCGCTTTTTTTATTCCATTATATGCTGCCCGAGCCATATAAAGATCATGTACATGCAGGAAATCAAGACTGTTATTAATAATAAATTTCTTAATCTGCGATGCCCAAAGCCATTCGTAAAAAGGAATTGTATTTAGTGTAAAAAACAAAATGTCTCTTAGTTTTCTGGGGATGTTTATCCTTGTGACCCTTATTTGGCTTAAAGGGTCTTTATATGTCTTGAAAAACCCAAAGCATAATACAAAAATTTCAAATCCCCGTTCCTTCAGGATTCCTATTTCCCTGAGAACACGGATATCATTGTTCAATTCATTGTCAACAACAATTCCAATCTTCATAATTCACTTTCAGTAAATCAACTTAAAAGATATAATCGTTTGTTAAAGGTAAAAATAAAAAGCGTGAAGGATCAGTGTATGTTATTCTATTAATTGTTGTCCGAAAGTAATGGAATGATCTTCCTGGTTAATTCCATTCTGCTGAAGGCTTTCGGAGAGATTTTTTCTATAATAGATTTATCAGTGATCAGCCTCGCTAAATATTCAGATATCAATTTGGAATCGGTATAAGAAAATGTTATTCCGTGCCCGGTATCTCTAATAATACCTGCGGCATCGCCATCAACAGGACCAAGGCAGATTATCGGTTTTCCTGAAGCTATGTATTCGAAAATTTTTCCTGTAATTATGCTTTTATTACTCTGATGATCAGGTATAATAAGCAAGAGGACAGTAGACTTAATCATAAATTCTATGGCTGTGGTATGGTCAATATACGGGATGAACTCCAAAGTTGAATCTCCGGCTTTTGATTGAATAAAATCTTTCTGATATTTTGATACTGTCCCTATAAATCTTAACATATATTCATTCCCTTTTTCTTTAAAGATGTGAAGGGCGTTAAGGAAACCGTCAAGCGGGTAAATATCTGAAAGAGTACCGACATAGGTAATGGTGAATATGGCAGGTATGGTTGGAATAATTCCTGAAAAATCATCTTCATCATATCCGTTAGTTATGACCTCCGTCTTGTTTTCTACTCCCTGTACTTTTAAGGAATACAGGTTTTTCAGTGAAGCTCCGACAGTTATTATTTTATCAGCTTTTTTCAGGACGCTTTCTTCAAACTTCAGATCGATCCATTTTGAGATAATTGTAGGATAGAACTGTTTATAATAATAAATATCGGTCCATGGATCACGCAGATCAGCAATCCACTTAATTGTCGGATATTTCTTTTTGATCTTCAAGCCGATAAGCTGTGTTGAGTGAGGCGGACTTGTAGTTATAATATGTCTTATTCCTTCTGCTTCAATTAATTCGCATGCTTTTTTAAATGCATATTTGTTCCACCCTTTTCTTGGGTCGGGAAGGAAAAAATTGCCTCTTATGAAACGAAGTATCTTTCCTTTAAGTGAATTATCCACACTATTTGCAAAACCTGCAGCAGGTATCTTTGAAATATCTTTTTTATAAATACTGAAATAGTTTGTCGCAGGAGTCGAGTAAACTTTTACTGATGATGCCAAATCCTCCTTAAGCGAAAAATCAGTAACCGGGTATGCTGCATAATCAGGATCCACAGTGAGTATAACCGGCTCCCATCCAAACTCCGGGAGGTATTTAGAAAACTTGAGCCATCGCTGTACCCCGGCGCCACCGCTTGGAGGCCAGTAGTAAGTGACTATCAGGACCTTATTCATTTTATAGCTTTTTTAACAAGCTCTGAATAGATACTTTTTCCATTGTTATATCCCTCAACTGGTCAATACTTACTCTTTCCTGGGCCATTGAGTCACGGTATCTGATCGTAACGCTCTGGTCTTCTAAAGTCTGGTGATCGATGGTTATGCAATATGGTGTACCGATTGCATCCTGCCGACGGTATCTTCTTCCTATAGAGTCTTTATCGTCATATTGACAGTTAAAATCAAATTTAAGGTCATGTACAATTTTCTCAGCAATATCAGGGAGGCCGTCTTTTTTTACCAGAGGCATTACTGCAAGTTTTACGGGTGCAAGAAATGACGGTAACCTAAGCACAATACGAATATCGGTGATGCCATCTTCTTTCTTTAATTCCTCTTCCTGGTATGCTGCTGAGATCACCTGCAGAAACATTCTGTCAACACCAATTGATGTTTCTATGACATAAGGTATATATGATTCGCCTTTTTCCGGATCGAAATACTGCATCTTTTTACCACTGAATTCCTGGTGCTGTTTCAGGTCATAGTCAGTCCTTGAATGTATTCCTTCAACTTCTTTGAACCCGAAAGGAAATTTAAATTCAATGTCCGTGGCCGCATTTGCGTAATGAGCAAGTTTGACGTGGTCGTGGAAGCGGTAATTCTCACTCCCGAAACCGAGAGCCTGATGCCATCTCATCCTTGTATCTTTCCATTTTTTGAACCATTCAAGCTCACTTCCGGGCTGTACAAAAAACTGCATCTCCATCTGTTCAAATTCCCTCATCCGGAAAATAAATTGCCTGGCAACTATTTCATTCCGGAATGCTTTTCCTATCTGCGCAATCCCAAATGGTATCTTCATCCTCCCCGTCTTTTGAACATTAAGAAAATTAACAAAGATCCCCTGTGCAGTTTCGGGACGAAGATAAATTTTATTTGCACCCTCAGAGGTTGACCCCATCTCAGTGGCAAACATCAGGTTAAACTGCCTTACATCTGTCCAGTTCCGTGTACCTGATATCGGGCAGACTATTTCATTATCAATAATAATCTGTCTTAGTTCCGCCAGATTGGTTTCATTAAGAGCTTTTGAAAACCGTGCATTTAACTCATCTATTTTTAACTGGTTTGCGAGCACTCTTGGATTAGTCTCCCTGAATTTTTTTTCATCGAAAGCTTCACCAAATCTTTCTCTGGCCTTATCCACTTCATTGGTTATCTTGTCATCGATCTTTGCCAGATATTCCTCAATAAGAACATCTGCCCTGTACCTTTTTTTCGAATCTTTATTATCAATGAGCGGATCATTAAATGCATCAACATGCCCGGAAGCTTTCCAGATTGTCGGATGCATAAATATTGCTGAATCGAGACCCACTATATTATCATTGAGAAGGACCATACTGTCCCACCAGTATTTCTTAATGTTGTTTTTCAGTTCAACTCCATACTGGCCATAGTCATATACTGCACTCAATCCGTCGTAGATCTCACTCGATGGAAAAACATATCCGTATTCCTTGCAATGAGCAACCAGTTTTTTAAAATTATCTTCCTGAGCCATAAATGTTTTATTTTACTCTAGCGGAAGGCAAAAGTAATTCAAAATCTTGGGTTATACAATTAGGTTTGCTCCTGGCTCCTCATTTTTTTACCCCCCAACCCCCCATGTGGGGGGCTTGATATTGTATTATACATTATTCAACTGAGATAATATTATTCAATAGTCAATTCGATATATTTATCTGCAAAATAACTTAGGCTAAGTGTTTAAAAAAATGAATATTGTTTTTAAGGCCCCCCATTGGGGGGTTGGGGGGTTAAATTGTATCTTTGCACCTTCTTTTGAATTTAGAAGTGATGAAAAAGAGAACTGATTTTCTGGTTATTGGTTCAGGTATAGCCGGGCTTACTTTTGCACTTAAGGCAATGAAGTTTGGAAAAGTTACCATTGTCACCAAGGCAAAACTTGAAGATACAAATACCCGGTATGCCCAAGGAGGCATTGCTGCTGTATTCAGTGAGCCCGATAACTTTGAAAAACACATAAGTGATACTCTGATTGCCGGTGGTGGAATTTGTAATGAGGAAGTTGTAAGAATGGTAGTTCAGGAAGCGCCTGCCCGGATTAAAGATCTTATTAATCTGGGTGTATCATTTGATAAAAAGGAAGATGGTACATACGATCTTGCCAAGGAAGGCGGACACACCGAATACCGGATACTGCATCATAAGGACAAAACCGGAGAAAGCATTCAGAAGACTTTAATGGAACAGGTAAGGAATGAAGCTAAAATTGAAATCCTTGAAGATCATTTTGCAATTGAGCTGCTTACACAACACCATCTAGGAGAAGTAGTTAAACGAAATTATCCTGACATAAAGTGTTTCGGCGCCTATGTTGCTGATCTTATTAATCAGCAAGTGATCACTCTTCTTTCAAAAGTGACAGTTGTTGCTACAGGAGGTATAGGAAACGTTTACCTTACTACAACAAATCCCGAAATTGCCACAGGTGACGGAGTTGCAATGGTTTACAGAGCAAAAGGAACAATTGAAAATATGGAGTTTATCCAGTTTCACCCTACTTCATTATACGATCCGGAAAGAAAACCTTCATTTCTGATTACGGAAGCATTACGTGGTTATGGCGCAGTTTTGAAGAATCTTTCAGGGGAAAAGTTCATGAACCGATACGACAGCAGAGGATCACTTGCACCCCGGGATATCGTTGCCAGGGCCATCGATAATGAAATGAAAATATGGGGAGATGATCATGTATGGCTCGATTGTACCCATCTGAATCATGAAGGGCTTAAGGACCACTTTCCGAACGTGTATGAACATTGTCTTGAAAGAGGGATAGACATAACCAGGGATATGATACCCGTAGTTCCTTGTGCCCATTATTCCTGTGGTGGTATTAAAGTCGATATCAACGGACAAAGTAACATTGACAGACTCTATGCTCTGGGAGAAGCATCTTCCACCGGGTTGCATGGAGCAAACAGACTGGCATCCAACTCTCTTATTGAAGCTGCAGTATATGCTCACCGGGCGGCAATTCATTCAGGGGCAAGACTTAACGAGCTTCCATTTGAAGAACGGATACCACTATGGGACTATAAAGGGACAACTCACCTCGAGGAAATGGTTCTTATTACCCAGAGTACTAAAGAGGTACAAATGATCATGAGTAACTATGTGGGGATCGTACGGTCTGATATCCGACTTGAGAGAGCTATGGTACGGCTTGATATATTGTACGAAGAAACTGAGAGGCTCTATAAAAAATCACTTATTTCGAAGAAAATATGCGAACTAAGAAATCTTATAAATGTTGGTTATATTATAATCAAAATGGCGAAGAACAGACACGAGAGTGTGGGGCTTCATTACTCAATAGATTATCCGAAACGGGCAAGCTCTGAATTCTGAAAAACATTAAATTTTTACTATGAACCATCTTGAATCAACATTTAAAGGCAAAAATAGCTTCTGGAGATATATTTTAATGATTGTGGTTATTCTAATTGCAGCAAACTCTCTGGGAGCTATCCCATTGTTTATTTCCTTGTTTTTAAAGTCGGGATCAAACCCATCAGTGTTTTCGCAGTATGCTTCCAACCCGAATGATTTTAGCGTAATCGGGCTAAACCCGATAATAGGATTCATAATAATCATTTGCCCATTTATAGCAGGATTAATAGTTTTTATTCTTCTTGTTAAACCTCTGAATAACAGGACCCTTGGAATGACAATTAACGGGACTGGTAAAATCAGGTGGAACAGATTTTTTATTTCCGGTGCTGTCTGGATGATATTATCAGGTCTTTATCTTTTCTTCTATTTTAAACTTGATCCAGGCAATTTCACTCTTAATAATAAAACTGCTTCTCTTTTCATTCTTTCGATTGTTTCAGTTTTATTTATTCCGTTTCAGGCGGCTTTCGAGGAAGTGATTTTCAGAGGATATTTAATGCAGGGATTTTCAGCCCTGGTTAAATACAGATGGTTTCCTTTAATAATTACGTCAGTTCTATTCGGTCTGTTGCATGCTTTCAATCCTGAAGTAAAGGAATTCGGATTTCTCACTATGATGCCCCAGTATATTGCCTTTGGACTAATCTTTGGTATAATTACCATACTTGACGATGGTATCGAAGCCGCTATGGGTGCACACACAGCTAATAATATTTTCCTTTGTATCATGGTGACCAGCCGATCCTCATCATTGCAGACTCCCGCGCTTTATCTGGAACACACAACATATCCCTGGCCTGAATTTGCAGTGCTTATTTTTAGCGGCATAGTTTTTATTCTGATTCTGAAAATGATTTTCAAATGGGGAAAAATATCTTTGCTGTTTAAAAAAATACCGGTCTGATTGCTTCTTGCCGCTATCCCTCTTCTCCCAAGAGAGAAGGGGGGAATGCTCAGTAAATGTGTATGTTAACCGCTCTTCCAGGGGAGAGGAATTGGAGTAAGGCAAAAAGAAAAGAAAGGATCAAGAGATAGATTCCTAATGATGGAGGGTATTATATTATATATTATATATTATATATCGATGTCTTATCATCCGTTCTGAAATCACCCCATTTTTCACGGATCTCTTCAATAATGATCCTTATTTCGTCAATCTCAACAACTGTCAGAAGCTTAAGACGCGTCTCCTTAAAGTGAGGCAATCCTTTAAAGTAGTTGGAAAGATGTCTGCGCATTTCAAAAATGGCTCTTTTTCCTACTTTATATTCCATGGATTTATCCAGATGAAGCAGTGCTAGATTGGCTTTCTCATTTACATCGGGTTCAGGTAAAAGCTCACTTGTGTTGAGGTAATGCCTTATATCGCGAAAAATCCACGGCCTTCCGACTGTAGCACGACCAATCATGATCCCATCGACTCCATATTTGTCAAACATCTCCTTTGCCCTGACCGGGCCATCAATATCGCCATTGCCTATAATCGGGATTTTCATTCTGGCATTATTCTTTACAGCACCAATTAGTGTCCAGTCAGCATTTCCTTTATATAGCTGAGCCCTTGTTCTTCCGTGAATTGTCAATGCCTGAATACCAACGTCCTGCAAGCGCTCGGAAATCTCTACAATATTTTTACTGTCATCATCCCATCCAAGCCTGGTTTTAACAGTAACAGGAAGTTTTACTGCTTTGACTATAGCTTCAGTCATTTCAATCATCAGAGGTATGTTTCGGAGCATCCCCGCACCGGCTCCCCTGTTTGCAATTTTCTTTACAGGACAACCGAAATTGAGATCTATCAATTCGGGGTTTGCCTCTTCGGCAATAAGAGCTGCCTCTATCATTGAATCTATTAAATGCCCATAGAGCTGAATACCAATTGGTCTTTCAAAATCATAGATGTCAAGCTTTCTGACGCTCTTCCGGCCGTCGCGAATAAGTCCGTCAGAAGAGACGAATTCAGTATACATAAAATCAGCTCCATTCATTTTACATATCATCCTGAATGAAGGATCAGTAATGTCTTCCATTGGAGCCAGAAATAAAGGGAATTCTCCCAAAGATATATTAGCTATAGTCAAACCTTTATTATTTTTTAACGCCTGAAATTAATTTCAACATTATTTTTATTATCCTTAGCGAAACTTTGTTAATCCTTTTGCCCGATTTGTGGTCAAACTTTTTTCACCATGAAGGAACATAAAGATTATCACTAAGTAACACTAAGAAAAGAACACCTAAATTTGTCTATCTTTAATTGACTGCAAAATTAATAAAATGGGGGACAAGCAGAGAATTTTCAAATTATACAGGAAATCACCTCTTTATCAGCTTCTTATGTCATTAATGATAATTTTTGGAGTTGGTCTTCCCTTGTTGATCATCCTGGTGATGGCGGGTATGTTTATATCCGGTTCCGATTTAACATTACTTGACAAAGCAGCCGGTGAATTTAGTAATAAAGACTCTGCATTTCTAAGGTACCTTTTGATAATTCAGGACATTTCACTTCTTATTATACCCTCAATTATAATACTGTTACTAATTAAACCTGAATCTGCCGGCAGGTTAACAGAGCTAAAAATACCACAATTGAAGGAGGTCCTGTTGGTTGTTATTCTGACCTTTTGCATATTCCCCATTACAAGTTTTACCGGACAAATTAACTCGGTGATGCATCTTCCAGGTTGGCTCTCGGGTGTTGAACATTGGATGATTGAAAAGGAAGATAAGGCTGACAATCTGATCGATATGTTAGTTGTATCAAATACCTTTTGGGTAATGATTCTGAACCTGATTACGATTGCGTTAATACCGGCAATTGCCGAGGAGATGATTTTCAGAGGTGTATTTCAGAAGATCTTTAACAATCTTTTCAAATCAGGACATATAGCAATATGGGTCACGGCATTTATATTCAGTGCTATTCATTTTCAGTTTTTTGGATTTATACCAAGATTCATTCTCGGACTGGTTTTTGGTTATCTCTTTTTCTGGAGCGGGACCCTCTGGCTACCAGTAATTTCACACTTTGTTAATAATTCATTTCCTGTAATGCTGGAATATCTGCAAGGTTTGGAGAAATTTAATACATCAGCAGTTACTCCTTTATGGAAACAGGCAATCTTCCTTCCTCTGCCGATAACAATAAGTCTGGCAATATTATTCTATTTCAGGAATAAGAGTATTAATGACAAGCAATAGTTGCCAACCGAGATAAACATTCACAAAGAAATCCACTTACCACGGAGTAACACTGGGTTAAACGGAGTTTCACGGAGTAATTAGCTCAAATAAAAAAAACTCTCTTGCTTCCAAATTAAAAAGCTGATGTACTCAGTGATAACTCCGTGTAACTCAGGGGTTAAGATGTAATATTGAATAATAAGAAAATGAATATAATGAGAAAACAGGTTTTAGTAAGAATCTGTTAGTGAATAGAGTTTTAGTTTATCTCCGAAATTATTTATTTTTTCCTTAGTCTTAAAACTAACTGTCACCTTTTCCCCCGGAAGAAGATCAAAATAATTATCAGAAAAAAGGCCCTTTTCATCCGTATCCAGGTAAAGATCCTTGACTAACTTATCAGATGTAAGCATAATTGAGTATCTCTGATCAGAAACAGTTATAAGCTTTGTAATAACCGGTTTTTGAAGTTTCAGATCTTTTGGTGATGAAAAATAACAAAGATTTGAAGCAAGCAATTTATTCCCTTGCACCAATTTAACACTAAAAACAATCCGGGTAGTATCCAGTTTATTCACCAGTTCTTTCGTAGTTGTTTTAAAGAATTCGGTACTGGTATTGGCTGTCATATTCACTTGTATAGACTTGCTCCACAGTTGTTTCCCGCTGAAATCGAGTATCTTCATCTCCATTTTTGCTTTAAATGCCTCTCTGCTATCTGAAACTACATTAACCATGAAATCGTTTTTAAAATTTGAAGGCACGACAATTATTGGATTGAAAGCTTTTTTAACAATATAATAGAGCCCTTTCGGATTATTCTGAAAATCGATACTCGCCCACGATGCTACGGGCCACACATCATTAAGCTGCCAGTAAAGGCTCCCCATGGTATAAGGCATCCAGCGTCTGTGCGTCTCCAGAGATAGTTTCATACATGCATCCTGCAAGACCTGTGTAATATATATATATGAATCGAAATCTTTTGGAGGATTATAGTACATCTTGATATACTTATCCAGCACACTATTCCCAATCATGGCTTTGTTATGAGCCCGCATTACAGGTGAATTTTTATCACGGTCGCCGGGGGTTGTAAACTGATATACCGCTTTTTTGTCGGGCCAGGACTGAAATCCATGTTCACTGAAAAAATGTGACTGTGTTTCAAGAATATTACTGAATGGTTTATTGATATAGGCAACATAATAGTGCATATCACCCGATTGCGGTTTACCGAAGGTCATTGGCTCTTTGTAGCCTCCCATCGGAGATGAAGCCCAGTAAGCATGAGAATTATAGTCAAACTTTTCTATAGCCTCGGGAATCATTTTATAAAAAATGTCATCATATGCTTTCTCAACCCTTTCTGTTATTTTTGGATCTACGCTGCCGGCAGCCGGCAGGAATGGGAGAATACTTTCAAGCATATTCCCCTCTTTTGGTATCTCCAGTCCGAAATATTTTTTCATTAATATGTTCCATACAAGATCAACCTCATTGTTCCCGCACCATAACGCAATGCAGGGATGATTTCGCAGACGCTGGATGTTTTCTTTAAATTCCCTGCGTATAGATTCCTGGAACTCAGGATAATCCGGACTGTGAGCTGCAAAAGCAAAATCCTGCCATATCATGATCCCGTTCTTATCGCATAAATCGTAAAAGATATCATTTTCATAAATGCCTCCGCCCCATACCCGAAACATATTCATATTAGCTTCTGCTGAAGCAGTTATTAATTCTTCATAATGATTATCTGTGACCCGTGAAGGAAAAATGTCAGATGGGATATAATTAGAGCCTTTTGCAAAGACCGCGATTCCGTTTACTTCGAAGTAAAAGGATTTTCCTCCGTCTTTTTCGGGTTTCTGTATAAGTTTTATTGTTCTTAAACCCGAATGTGTTTTAAATCTGTCGATTTCATTTTGTCCCGTGATTAGTGAACCGGTGAATTCGTAGAGGGGATGATCACCGAGTCCGTTTGGCCACCACAAAGCGGGATTATTGATAGTAAAATCTATTTTAACCTCGTTCAACCCTTTTTGCAGTTTAACTGGACGGGGATTAACGGGAATACTTTTACCATTGAGTGCATAAGAAAGATTCAATACCCCGTTAAAAGCTGATGCAGCTTCGATAGTGACGATCGTTGAAAGAGATGCCTTTTTTACTGTAATTGAATCCTGTACAATTTGCATACCATTGATCTTTGCATTATCCCATGCTTTAAGAAATACAGGTCTCCAGATTCCGCTTGTAGTAAGTTTTGGACCCCAATCCCACCCAAACATATAGGCAGCTTTGCGGATATAAGGTCCAACATTAGGCCAATCAGAATTAGCAACAAATTCCAGGTTATATCCAACAGGCGCCTCAAGATTAAATTTATCTCTGCTCAAAATACCCATAACAACCGGGGAATGAAATAATATCCTGAGGGTATTGCTGCCTTCCACCAAAATCTGCTTAACGTCTGTATTCCACTCACAAAACATATTATCTGTTGTAAGTAAATGGTGATCATTTAAATAAACTTCTGCATAGGTATCCAGTCCCTTAAAACATAGATCAATGTTTTGTCTGTCGAGTGTTGTTTTATCGACAGTGATTATAGTTTTGTATTCCCATGAATATTTGTCTATCCATTGAAGTTTTGATTCATTATCCCTGTAAAATGGATCAGCTATTATTTTATTGGCCAGAAGGTCAGTATGAACGCAGCCAGGAACTGTAGCAGGCTGCCAGTCATTTGTTCCAACTTTATGAAACTTCCATCCGTCATTAATCTCCTTAACCAGAGGCGATGCTTGCGCCAACAGCTGAGTGGCAAACATTAACGAAAACACAAAAGCTGAGAATGTTTTTTTGCTTATCATCTTATAATGTTTTAAGGATTACTATAAAAAAGTACATTGTGTAATTGGCACACAATATTAATCATTTTATTTGAATGTGTAAAAATCACACAATAATTTTTACTTTTGTGATCATGGTACAAAAGATGGATATGGCTGACTTTATATCAAATGGGTTTAAACAATTTATTCCCCAATTGTCGATTGACTGTACTATATTTGGTTATCACGAGAATCAGCTTAAAGTACTGTTAAGAAGCTGGAAGGGTGTTGATGGCTGGTGTTTGCCCGGTGGCTATATAGATCGCTCTGAGTCGATAGAGGAGGCAGCTCACCGGATACTGAATGAAAGAACCGGGTTAACCAATGTGTTTCTGCAGCAATATTATACTTTTGGCGACCTCCGGCGTCTGATGAACCCGGGAAATGAAATCCTGCTGAAGTCATCCTGGCTTTACAAAGATGCCAGAGGCAGCTGGCTTGGTGACAGGACAATATCGATTGGATATTATGCCCTGATTGAATTTTCAAAAGCGGTTCCCAAGCCCGATGAATTTTCAAAAGATTGTGCATGGTGGGATATTCAAAACTTGCCAGTTCTCTTGTTCGATCATGAACAAATGATTAATAAAGCTATAAACACAATCAGAACTCAGCTTAAATACCAGCCGGTTGGTTTGAATCTTCTTCCAAACAAGTTTACTTTACCTGAGCTGCAGAAACTATATGAAACAATTTTAGACAGGACGATCGATCGCCGCAATTTTCAAAAAAAGATCCTCAGCCTGGGAGTTCTTAAGCGTCTCGATCAGCGTCGTAAAATAGGAGCGCATCGTTCGCCATCCCTATTTACTTTTGACAAGGTTAAATACAAAAGAGCACTTTCGGAAAGTAAAGGACCTGGATTTTAAGGCAAAGTTTGAGGCGGGGCGTCAGAGATATTAACTTTATCAAGTTCACCTTTCCTGAAGAAATATACCAGTCCGTATTCCTCATTCACTGTTTTTCTGATCTCCTCAGGGAGGGCAGCGTGAGTATTTTCGACCTCATTCCATAACTGAAGAATTATTTCGTCAGCTTCTTTTCGCAGATTATAGTTCTTTTCTGTATAATCGAACGTCCTTTTTGAGAGAGTATTATGATAATTCCAGGCTTCAATGAAATTTTCAATTCTGACTTTTACGACCGCGATTGTTGGGTTTGTTATAGAACTTCCTCCTTTTTTTATCCTGAATTCTTCGCCTTCAATTATCCTTCTTCCCCAGCTCATTAGTTCGTTATCGGTAGTTAGTGAGGGAACTGTTGATTCATCAGTGGCGAGTCCATAGAAAGCTCTTGTTTCGACAGGCAGGTCACCTCGGAATATTGCCATATTCATTACTCTTATAAAGTGAGTCAGATAAATCCGGGCCTTCTTTAAAGTTTCATTATATTCTTTGCTTTTTTTGTTTTGGGAAGCTAAAGCATGACGGTATAACTGGAAGTTATGTTCAAAATGTGGCAGAAACTTCTGAAGGCGGACAATAGTCTTTGATGAAAACGCCATCTTATTAGGCGGAAGCTCCTTTCCCTTTTCAAGAGCAGTTTTCATCGCCTTGATCCTGGCGGTATCTGTATTGGGTAATCTTCTGTATGGCATATTCAGGTCAGAGTATCAATAAAATATTGAAAAGAGATGCGAATATAGCAATCTTTTGATAATTAAAATGCGTATTCGCATAATTATTAATCTGATTACTACAAATATTATCTTCTCTTTTCAGACTTAAGATTTTTAATACTTCTTAAACGAACCTGAAAAAGTTTGGTTACAGAAAAGCACTGAAAAAAGATGTGCTAACTAATTTCAGAACTCAACTTTTTTAATATGTGAACCAGACATGGTGTCATTTGATAATATAACTTATTGCATCCTTTCCCTTTTGTATACTATAAATTTTATAGCCTTTTGCTTTAAGCATATTAATTATAGGTACCGGAATCCCTTCGTACCTACAATATCTACCTGTTGAATTGTTGCAACCCGGGCAACCGATTTGCGCAGAATAGGATTCTTAAGTTTTTCAAAGGCGGGTGACATTTCCATGAGTACGGATTCAAGTTCCGGAAAGGGGTCCAGTAATTCACCGACTTTTGTTTTGGGCGATATTGTAATTTTTTGTGCGGACATAATTATTACCTGCCGATATAAGATAAAAGTCTCTGTTCTCCCTCAAGCTTTCGAAGTTTCGTCAGATCCTGAGTGAATTCTATCGTCCCCAGATATATGCCGTTTGAATCTCTCAACGCCAAATACTCGATGTAAATGAATCTTCCCTGCATTGATATCCAAAAAGCTGCACTATTCTGTTTTCCACTTTTAAAATCACTCAGTATCTGTTCTACTACATGGACGCTTGAAGGAGGATGGCACATCCTTACGTCGCGTCCGATTATTGCCCTATTACGCGTGAATATACGATCGGGACTCAAACTGAAGAATTTCACTTTGTCATCCTTGTCAACAAATGTGATATCAATTGGAAGAGTTCTGAACAAGGTTTCCATCTCATTAAGATTGAAACTGCCGGTAGCAAGCTGAATATTATTCCCTGTATAATAAATAATTTCGCTGATATCTATTCCTACAGGTTTCCATTCAATCTGCGGGTCGTAAAGGCAATACCCGAATTCATTAGTTTGCTTATAGATTGTGTACCAGTCATCATCAGTTAACTTGTCCATGCACATGGGAAGAAGTATCTCTTCCTCTTTTGAGATCATGTCAGAAACACCATTTACCGCTGGAAGTAAAATAAGTTCAGTAATAGTTGCTGCTTCATCCGGAGATACTTCTCCATTTGAACTTACTGCCTCTATCGAGGCTTTAAGCAGAGTTCTGATTTCATCATGCTTTCCCCACATGACTTTTGGAGGACCGGTAATTTCATATTTTTCGAGAAATGGGAACAAAAGATATTCCTTTCTTTTGTAATGCTTATCGACATCCATCAGGTTATTCAATTGAGTGTGGACTTTTATCAACCATTGATTTACCTCAACTTCTTTAATGTTTTTTACTTTACTGAAGAGTTGTTCCAGTTCATTTATTACCTTTTCCAGTTCAAGATTCTCCTTTTTAAAAGTATCGACAGGATGGCCGGCCGGAATAGATTTAGCTCCACTCTGATCAATATATCCATCAAGAACCATTTGATGAATGTCGCATAGTTTCAGAACTTCTTCTACCGGCAATCCCTCTGCTATGAGTTCCTGTTCAACTTCCACTACTTCATCATATGGAACCGACTTTAATAATTCAACCAGTCTGTTTCGTACCAGATCAGGAGCATCGCCTTTATGAAGCTGAAGTATCATATGTTTAAGAAGCTCCTTACGTTTTTTTGAGTTATTGATTATTTCGCTCATTTAGTTATAATGTTTAAATTGTTTAAGATGAAAAGATATTAATAATATCACTATCATATTCTTGCAAGTGCAAGGCATGATGCATGAAGGCTGATTGTCAGGATAAGGTATAGATTCCTGGCCTGTTCAGGACTCATTTTAAGGAATTTGTATTTTATAGAGTTATGATGGCAACCGGCCAGGCAGTCGCCACACAATGTACATGTAATTGCTGGTTTAGCATTTTTTATGTCCAAAGGATTCAGCGCATCATATTTGCAGAATTTTGTACAATTCATACACAAGGTGCAACTCTGATCGATATGCATCCTAAATGGATTGATGTGTTTAAATACATTTACTATTGTTCCAATTGGACAGTACATTACACAGTGAACCATTTTCTTCCTTTTGAGAGAATAAAGAATCATAATTAATATACCCCCGACACCAAATGCGATTGCAATCAGTGTAGAAACAAGCATACCCGCATGCATCCACTTGAGAATAATAGCCATTGCAATAACAAATATCAAGACAGTGGATTTTATAGCGCCCTTATATTTAAGAATTTCTTTTGAAGATTTACCACCTGAGGAAAGATTATCGAAAGCACCAAAATAGCATAGCTGACTGCACCAGGCCGGACCCGTTAGTATAACAGTACTGAGGAAAAGTATTGTCATTACAGACAGCTGTCCCCGGTAGATTGGTCCTGCGAGAATCATCATCGGAATGGGCAGATGAAGTTTCCCGGTCATCAGGAATTTATCAAACCCCGAAAGGCCTATAATAAGTTGGGTGAAGAAAACCAACGAGAAAGTGGTCCAGCAAATTTTCCTCCATTTGGGAACATTCATTGGATCTTTCATTTTATTAACTACAAATGCTCCATAACATGAGATTAAAAAGATTTCTACCCAACCGCTTCCTTTAAGAAAACGTTCCGCAAGGATCATGGGTCTTTCAACCTTTATCTGAACAAAAGCGAGGAGAATGAATGTCATGATGAAAACTATAAGCGGAAGTTTGTATTGTTTATACATCATTTCAGGAATTCATTCAGACTAAATTCTTTTTTATAGACTTTTTCGGCAAGACTCTGAACACTCTCTTCAGTAATCAATTTATTCAGGGCCTCTTTTATTGGTGCATACTTTTCATGAAGCGGGCATGGATTATCAGAATCACACTGTTTTAACCCAAAGCTGCAACCCGAAAAAGATCTGTCGCCTTCAATTGCAGAAATGAGGTTTATGATCGGCAGATCGGGTTTGCCAGGATCAAAGAAGAATCCTCCTCCTTTCCCTTTCAGCGACCTAAGAAAGCCAGACCTCACAAGCCTCTGTAATATTTTTGCTGTGAAGAATGGTGGGGCTTCAATTTCTTTTGCTACCTCTAAAGTTCCCGGTCTCCTCTCTTTTAGATTTTGTAACTTTATATAGACCAGTCCTCTGAGGGCATATTCTGTTTCCTTATTGAACATTTCTTTTCAAAATTAGCATAGATATGATGACAAAAGTAATAAAAATATTTTAAAAATTACCAAAAGACCTTTTTGTCTTTTAATAAATTTATTTATATATTTGTGCCGGTAATAAAATAAATAAGAGGATGAAAAAAGATATAACAATTGGTGAAATAGTAGCGATTGACTATAGGGCTGCTTCAGTATTTAAAGAGGCACGAATAGATTTCTGCTGCGGAGGGAAAAAAGTATAGATGAAACCTGTTCTGAAAAAGGGATCGATCGGAATGAATTGATTGGGAAACTAGAGAAACTTGAATCCACTCCTGATACGACAACACGCAATTTTATTGAATGGGAACCAGGTTTCCTGTGCGATTATATCGTAAACATCCATCATAAATATGTTCTGAAATCTATGCCTGAACTTGTAATGTACACTGAGAAAATAGCTTCTGTTCACGGTGAGAGACACCCAGAACTTGCTGAGGTAGCTGATCTTTTTTCGCAGATTAATAAAGAATTGCTTCAGCATATGAAAAAAGAAGAAGAAGTACTCTTTCCCTCAATCAAGGAAGCTATGTCTTCAGGATTGGAGAATGCAAAGACAACAATTATCTCTGAAATATTCCGGTTGTCAGGGGAACACGAATTTGCCGGAGGTGCAATGGATAAAATAAATGTTATTACACACAGTTATAAAGTACCTGCCGACGGTTGTAATACATATCATATCGCATTTAACCTCTTGCAACAATTTGAGGATGATCTGCATACTCATGTGCATCTTGAGAACAATATATTGTTCCCAAAAGCATTGACAGCAGCTAATAAATGAACAAAATCGTCCGGCCGGAACCAAAACGAACGATTATATTAATCGAATAAATGCCCTGGCTTTGGTATAAAGTATTGAATAAACAGTTAATTAATCTGGGATAATTAAAACTAATGTAACGATGAAAACAAAAAAACTTTGGATCGGTTTTATTGCAGTTATGGTATTATCTTTTTCCGTTCTGCTTTATTTTGGGAGAGAGATCTATAAACAGGCTCCTCCGATTCCTGTTAAGGTAGTCACTCCTGACGGGAAAGTATTATTTACCGGGCAGGACATAAAAGATGGTCAGAATGTCTGGCAGTCCCTCGGCGGGCAGGAAATTGGAACAGTATGGGGACATGGTGCTTATCAGGCTCCCGATTGGAGTGCCGACTGGCTGCATAAAGAAGCTATATTTATTCTCGACAAGCTTGCTTTACAGCAGGATGGCAAACCTTATAAAGAAGTAAGTGAGGAGCGGCAGGCTTTTCTTAAAATATTACTCCAGAAAGAACTGCGCAAAAACACATATGATCATGCAACTGGAATTCTTACCGTTTCAGAGTTGAGAGCTGAGGCAATTGCTTCAAACAGTAAGTTCTATGGCGGATTATTTACAAATGACCCTTCACTGGCTGGTCTGAGGAACTCATACAGCATTCCTGAAAACTCACTGAAAGATCCAAACAGGGTACCACTTCTTAATAATTTCTTTTTCTGGATATCATGGGCATGTGTAACTGAACGTCCGGGACAGTCAATTACTTATACCAATAACTGGCCGGCAGAAGAACTTGTTGGAAACAAACCATCAGGCTCATTGCTGCTATGGACAGGCTTCAGTGTAATTGTACTGATAGCAGGAATCGGGCTTATGGTATGGTATTATGCACGACGCCGGGATGAAGAAGCTGAGAAAATCCCTTTAACATTTCCATTATTAAAAGAAACTCAGACTCCATCACAAAAAGCCACAGTAAAATATTTCTGGGTCGTTTCCGCATTGCTTCTTGTTCAGGTAATAATGGGGGTCATAACTGCACACTATGGTGTTGAGGGTCAATCTTTTTATGGAATTCCACTCGCAAAGCTGCTGCCATACTCCATTTCAAGAACCTGGCACATACAAATAGCTATTTTCTGGATCGCAACATCCTGGCTTGCAACGGGCTTATATTATGCCCCGGCTATATCAGGCACGGAACCGAAATTTCAGAGACTGGGAGTCAATTTCCTCTTTGGTGCCTTGCTGGTTATAGTTGTTGGATCGCTGGCCGGACAATGGTTAGGAGTAATGCAGAAACTTGGCTACATACAGAATTTCTGGTTTGGCCACCAGGGATATGAATATGTGGATCTCGGAAGATTCTGGCAGATATTTCTTTTCATCGGACTTATAATCTGGCTTTTGCTTATGGGACGTGCAATCTGGCCGGCATTAAAGCAGAAATCGGAAAGCAGGAGTCTGCTTTCATTATTCCTGATCTCGACAATAGCGATTGCAGGATTTTATGGAGCTGGACTAATGTGGGGTCGACAAACCAATCTTGCAGTAGCGGAATACTGGCGTTGGTGGGTTGTTCATCTCTGGGTTGAGGGATTCTTTGAAGTATTTGCTGCTGTTGTTGTTGCCTTCCTGTTTGTCAGGCTGCAATTATTAAAAGCAACTACAGCTACCACTGCTGTACTTTTCTCGACCATAGTATTTTTGTCAGGTGGCATACTTGGTACATTTCATCATCTCTATTTCACTGGTACTCCGACTGCTATTATGGCGCTTGGTGCAACTTTCAGTGCACTCGAGGTAGTTCCTCTGGTTCTTATGGGTTTTGAAGCGTGGGACAATGTGAAGCTCAGCAGGAGTACAACCTGGCTTAAAGCATATAGGTGGCCCGTTTACTGCTTTATCGCTGTTGCATTCTGGAATCTTGTCGGGGCAGGTATATTTGGATTTCTGATTAATCCTCCGATTGCACTTTATTATATGCAGGGACTTAATACGACACCTGTACACGGACATACTGCTTTATTTGGTGTTTATGGAATGCTTGGTATAGGTCTTATGCTCTTTGTTCTCCGTGATATGAATAAAGAAGCTATCTGGAAAGAACGATGGATAAAATTCGCTTTCTGGAGTATCAATATCGGACTTACAGCAATGGTACTCATCAGTGTATTGCCAATCGGCCTGGCACAAACTGTCGCCAGTGTGAGAGAAGGCCTATGGTATGCCCGTTCAGCTGAATTCCTTCATCAGCCGGCCTTGTTAACGCTAAAATGGATGAGAGTAATCGGAGATACAATTTTTGCTGCCGGTACTGTTGCACTGGCCTGGTTCATTTTCGGACTAAAAGGAGGCTGGAGCATAGAAAAAAAATAGTGCCTTGAGTGAGCTAGAGTTTGAAGTGCCTAAAGTTATGAAGAAGTTTAGCGAGCAGCCGGAGTTTGGAGTACTTAAAGTTGAAATGTTGGAAAATTTAAAAAGTTGAAATTTAGTTTATTGGTAGTAATACTAAGTACTCTAGGCGCTCTAGGCACTTTTGTTTAATAATATCTATTGCTCAGTTGTTTTATCCTGATCAGCTTATTAACTTAGTGGTTTAAAAACATAAAAATATTCTGATATGTTTAAAAGTGAAGTATATACCCGAAGGAGAGAGGAACTCCGAAAAAAAATAAAATCAGGAATTGGTCTTCTTATAGGCAACATCGAAGCACCGATGAATTATCCTGATAACACTTATCATTTCAGACAGGATAGTGATTTCCTATATTATTTCGGACTTGATCTGCCCGGGTTAACCGGACTTATGGATTTCGATTCAGGAAAGGATCGGATATTCGGTAATGACTACGACATGGATGACATAATATGGATGGGTCCCCAGCCGACAATCAAAGAGCTTGCAATGAAATGTGGTATCTCTGATACTGCCTCAATATCTAAACTCGAGGAGAGAATTAAAGATGCTCTGTCGAAGAAGAGGAAGATTCATTTTCTTCCTCCATACCGCGGTGAAACTAAAATGACACTCGGTAAACTCCTGAAAGAGAACCCCTGTCAAATGAAAACACATGCATCGGTTGATCTTATAAAGGCAGTTATCTCGATGAGATCTATAAAAGAAAAAGTTGAAATTGATGAAATAGAAAAAGCAGTTGAGATTGCATACGAAATGCATGTTACTGCCATGAAGATGTGTAAACAGGGTGTCAGGGAGCAGGATATCTTCGGAGCAATTGAAGGTATAGCCCTGGCAAAAGGAGGAGGTACTTCATTCCCGGTAATTCTGAGCATTAACGGACAGACTCTCCACAACCATTCACATGGGAATATCCTGAGTAAGGGCAAAATGATGGTAACTGATGCAGGCGCTGAAACAAACCTTCATTATGCATCTGATATAACGCGTACGACTCCTGTCGGAGGAAAATTCAACGAGAAACAGAAAGATATTTATGAAATTGTGCTGAAAGCTAATACTGAAGCTATAAAAGCTACCAAACCCGGAATGTCTAATCGTGATCTGCATTTCAATGCCTGCAAGATCATAACATCTGAAATGAAGAACTTAGGACTGATGAAAGGCGATGTTGATGAGGCTGTTGCTGCCGGCGCCCACGCACTTTTCATGCCTCACGGACTAGGTCATATGATGGGTCTCGATGTGCATGATATGGAAGCTTTGGGAGAAAATTTCATCGGGTATAATGATGAGGTAAAACGGAGCGACCAGTTTGGTACAGCATTCCTCAGGTTTGCTCTGCCTTACAAACCAGGTCATGTTTTTACTGTTGAACCGGGATGCTATTTCATCCCTGAGTTGATTGCAAAATGGAAAGCAGAAGGGAAATTCAAAGAATACATCAACTACAGTAAAATTGATGGTTATATGTCAATTGGCGGCATCAGGATTGAAGATAATGTTTTGATTACCGAAAAGGGGCATAAGGTTCTGGGTAAACCTATTCCAAAAACAGTAAAAGAGGTAGAATCAATCTGCTCGTAATACCCCTTTTTATTTCTCCCATTTGGGGGAAAACTCATAGATAATGGAACGTCAGTTTGCCATAAGTGATATTCATGGTTGTTTTAAGCCATTTTATGAGCTTATTGTCAATACTATTAAGCTGACAAAATCAGATCAGCTCATCCTGCTCGGTGATTATATTGATCGGGGCGATCAGAGTAAAGAAGTTATTGATTTCATTATTGATCTTACCAGAGCAGAGTTTAATGTCACACCCCTGGCAGGAAATCATGAAGTTATGTTGATTGACTCCTATTATGATCAGGATATGATGTCATTATGGCTAATGAATAGCGGTATGTCAACCTTAGAAAGCTTTGGTATTCAGGATATCAGAGAAATTGATAACTGCTATCTGGAGTTTTTTACCGGGCTGGAATATTATAAGATTATAGGCAATGTGATTTTTGTCCATGCCGGCTTTGATGATTTTGCAATTGATCCGTTTGCAGATAAACGTGGTATGGTATGGGAGAGCCGGCTTTCATATCAAAATCCTATGTTATCTGAAAAAATTATTATTCATGGCCATCGGCCGAAAACCATTTCTTACGTTAAAAAGCTGATAGCTGTAAAATCAAAAGTAATCCCAATCGACACCGGATGTATATATGAAAAGCAGAATGGGTATGGAAGTCTGTCTGCTCTTGAAGTTAACAGTATGACTCTGTATTCAGTTCCCTGTCAGCAATAAAAATCTCTGTGCAACTCTGTGCTTCTCTGGTCACTCTGTGACAGTTCTTGCTTTTTTGTTACACAGAGGGTTCACAATTTTATTTGATTTTCTCAAGGGATGTTCATAAATGGTGAAA
>PLLX01000016.1 GCA_003141415.1 Bacteroidales bacterium | reverse complement strand
AAGTTAGTAGAACTCAATATTCACGTTGTACAGAAATGTTTCTGAAGGAAAGCAAGATGGAATCAGGCAAACCTGATTCTGCTATCATGCTACGCCTGATAATCAATTAATTGAAAAATAATTATAATTATTATATAATGATATATATTTTGAAACATCAATAAAATGTATATATTTGTATAGAAATCTAATTAATTAATAATTATTTTATGCAAAAATACGTCACAATAAGCATAACTCCCAAGAGCAAAATAATTATTGACCGACTGGCAGATAAATTTGAAATGAGTCAAAAAGATTTTGCTGAAGCAATGGCCAAATACTTTGACACAACCGGGGTAAATCCTAAAGATCTTCAAGTGCTATCACCAGCAGAGGAACTTAAAAAATTCCGGGATACAATAATCTCATTCATGCGAAAACAGGAGAATGATTTTATAAAACCCACTTTCGGAAAGATGGATACATTAATTGCACGCTTTGTAACTTACATTGATGAAGAAGCTCCAAGAAAAGGAGATTCGCAAGGACAAAATAAGATTAAGGCTTTTCCCATTTCCACTGAAATTAGCAAGGAAGAAAAGACAGGAACCTTAGTAAATGAAAGTTTAAAAAATGGAGAACAATCTCAGGAAGTTAAATTACTCCAGGAGAAACTTAATAAAGCAGAATTGAAATTAAAAACGACCAAAGGATATCTTGAAAATATACTTTCACATACAGAAGAAAAATCTACAGGACTTAATAGAAAACCTGTTATTGAACTTCCAATAGGTGACATTAATGAATACAGAAAATATCTAAAAACACTTTAATGTACGTTAAGATTCATTCATCTAAAAAGGATAATAACAGAGGTAGTTGTAACGACCTTATTAATTATTTGGAGAAGGAAAACCAGGAGAAGGATATATTCAGCCAGGAGAAATTTTTTGATCAAAAAACCAGTGATGTCTCTTTTTGTACAGCACAAAGCTCAATCGATAATAACAAAGGAAAACTGGGGAAAGACGAAATCAAGTTTTACATGATCACGGTTAATCCAAGTAAGGATGAATTAAAGCATATTTGTAAATCAGTTTCCGGGAGAGAAATAAAAAATATCTCACAACTAACCTCCATCGAGTTGAAGCGTTACAAGGAAGCTTTAAAAGACTACACTAGAATTGTCATGGATCAGTACGCTAAAAATTTCAACCGTGGGCTCTCTGGTGAGAATCTTGTTTATTTTGGCAAGGTCGAACATTCCCGATATTATGGAAGAGACTCAGCAGAAGTAAAAGAGGGTTTATATAAGGCGGGAGAGAAGAAAGAGGGACTACAAACACACGTGCATGTTGTTGTTTCAAGAATGGATCAGTCGAAGAAAATCCGTTTAAGCCCGATGGCAAACGCAAAAAACTCAAAGAATATTTTAAATGGCAAAGAGGTACAGATCGGCTTTGACAGGATGAAATTTGTTCAAAGCTGTGAAAAAAGCTTTGATTCAAACTTTGATTACAAAAGGGCTCAGCAACATAAATTTTCTCATTATCATGCAATGAAGAACCAAATGAGAAATACCGCGAAAAGTGTTGCATTGAGCATCGCAAGAGACTTACCGGGGGTAAAAGAATATAATAAGGCTTCCCGTGTTGTAAATACTGCCATGAACCTGGCTAACGCTAAAGATCCTCTGGATGCTCTCTCTGCAGTTTTTAAACAAGTACCAGGAGCCAAAGAGTGCATAAAAGCAATTAATTACGCTTATAACCCATCAAAAATTGTCCTGGATATCGGTAAAAAGGTTTTAACAACTACCTTGAATAAAGGTCTTTAATTACAAAGCATGGAACGTATAATTAATTATTTTGAGCAGCTTACACTTATTTCAAAGCTTATTTTAGTTGTAGTTGTTTTGGTTGTTTCGTTGCTACAATTCATGGCCCTTTCTTTTAAGATTAAGTATTATGCCAGAATTCTCCTTATTCTTTTTGTACAGAGCCTTGTTTACTTGTTTTTTACTTTGCTTTATAGTTACAGCCTTCCTTTACATATCGCCTTATTTGTTTTGACAAGCCTTCTTTCAATTATCTTTCTTTTTATAACCAACGACACGCTACTGAGTAAAACAGGAAAAATTGACCCTATTTGGAGCGTTAAATTCCCAATAAGAAACTCTTCTCCTCTTATAATGCAGAATATAAAAAGGGGAATAGCCATTTTTGGAAGTGCTGGGAGCGGAAAAACAGAAAGCGGGTTTGTACCAATTCTTAAACATGCCGGGGAAAGAAACATCCCCTGTCTATGCTACGATTATAAAAATGGAGAGATAACAGAGATAGCACATTATTTCTTTCAGAATTCAACAATAAAACAAGCAACGATAATACCTCATTCACCTATGTATTCGGACCGGGTAAACCCATTTCTTCCGAAATACATTCCAACAGAGCAACACCTACGGCAACAAACAAAGCTGATCTTTGCAAACCTGAAGAAAGTTGACAACGTGAAGGAATCAGGAAGTAGCTTTTTTGACAAAATCCCTGAGCCGACACTTGCAGCTGTTATCTGGAGGCTAAAGGTAGATTATCCTGAAATGTGTACTCTCCCTCATGCCGTTGCTTTGTGCCTGGTAAAAACACCAAAAGAGATAGTTGATTTTATCTCGAAAAATCCATATTCAAGAGCAATAGGATCTCCGCTGGTTGATTCACTTATATCAGAAAACCAGGTAGCAGGAGTTAAAGCTTCGCTTTCGCTACCTTTAACAGATCTTGCACTTCCAACAATATTTTGGGTGATGAGCGCAAATGACGTTGATCTTGATATAAATAACCCGGAGAACCCGACATTTTTGAGTATCGTTAATGATCCAAGGCTTGAAAGAATAAACGCTCCTTTTATTTCTGTTATAATAAGCACGGCAATTAATAGCATGCAGATCCGGAACCGCCCAGCTAGTTTTCTATTGTTTGATGAAGGAACAACTTTTTACATTGATGGGATTTCCAAGATACCGGCAACTATGAGAAGCTATAATATAGCCACAGTATTTTCAACACAGGACCGGGCACTGGCAAAAGAAAATTATGGGGACGTAATTACCAGTTCCTTGCTCGCAAACCTTTCATATCAAATGATAGGAAAGGCTAATGACCCGGATAGTGTTAGATATTACAAGAACATTAGCGAGGAAATTGAAAAGAGGACCGTTTCCAGATCCTTTACTAATTCCGTTATTGGAGGTGATACCAGAACATCGGAGGGAACAAGGGAAACATCCAAGTATAAGAACCAGGATTTCACCGGGCTAAAGCAGGGACAATTCTTTGTTTTTGCTGACGGGAAAGACAAGCTCTATAATTTTGACCTGTTTCCGTTTAAACGATTGGAGCTAAAGGTGAAGCACCATATCACAGAAAAGGATCTGAACGACAATTTTAACCGTATAATGGAAGATGTAAAAGATATAATCTAAAATTGAAAACCCCCAAGAAGTTAACTCCGGCTTATGGTGGTCAATCTGATCAGGCCAGATGTTGCAAGGTTACTGGCTTTTTCACTTCGGTACTTTATCCCCGCTTTTATTGGTCAATTTGATCCTGCCAAAGATGATCAATGCCACTGGTTTTTCTATTTTTGTGCCATCAGCTTCCGTTATGAGAGTGAAATCGTCAAGGAAGGATGCGGGTTTTCGTAATATTTATAAAAATTATTAAAAAAAACTTGCACAGAATAAAATTTATAGTTTATCTTTGTGAGCGAACATTCACTCTCTTTATTTGTTAACCTTTAAATAGTATATTAAAATGAAAATTACACGATATCAAAATAAGGAAATAAAAAATACTCCACACAAGATTGATGTAAGGGAGATGTATAACAAAGAATCAGCACAAGCAATGTTAATGTCATTGAAACCAGGTGAAAGTCTGAAACCGCATAAAACCCCAGTGGACGTTTTCTTTTTTATCGTTGAAGGCCATCCAACAATTCATATTGGAGATGAAAATGAAGTTTGCGAGGCAGATACACTTATTGAAAGCCCAGCTTCCATTATACATTATATCCGCAATGATACTGACAGTTTGGCCAGAATCCTTGTTGTAAAGGCGCCACGACCATCAGGTTTTGCTTTAATTCTTTAAATTTGAGATCAAAATTTACCAACATGGAAATTACACCCCGTCAATTTGAGATAATAGAAGCAGCCGGAAAAATACTTACTTCATCTGGTGTAAGTGGGCTGACCATAAAAAATCTGGCGAAGGAAATGAAATTTTCCGAAAGCGCCATATACCGGCATTTTGCAAGCAAGGAGGATATTATTGTTGCCATGCTTAACTATCTGGCTGAAAGCACGAACGAACGATTGACCGGTTTAACTGATTCTTTAGGCCATGAAGAAAGATTTAAAGCATTATTCAAAGAGCAATTTAGGTTTTTTAAAAACAATCCTCATTTTGTTGTCGCCGTTTTCTCAGATGGACTTATGGAAGAAAGTCAACNNGCCATTACTACCGAAGAACTTATGCATATTGTAATGGGTGCATTCAAACTTCAAATGTTCAAATGGCGAATAGCAAATTTTCAATTTGATATAATAAAGAATGGAAATAATATGGTACAATCTATTCTTATTTTAATAAAAAATCAGTAAAAATGAATAAGGAATTTCCACATTTAATAGAAATATTTTTACACGCTTTTGGGCTACTTAATTTATTTCAATACAGATCAATGATGCTAAATTTATTCGGTATCGGAGGGAGAGAAAGCTATGATTTTCTCTATCTTATTGCTTCATATAGGTCTCCTATAAACCCCAAATATTTTGTTGATAATTGGTCCCCGGGAGAAAAAAATTTGATTACATATGTTAGTAAGCGTTCACAAACAATGAATTTTATTTCATTAAAACGCCAATTATTTTACAAACATAAACATGAAAGAATAACATGTTCAGTGGATGCTTCAGTATACTTTAATCTTAAATATATATGATGAAAAAGAAAATGATTCTTCTGTTGTTTGGCTTATTACTATTTACAGTAATGTCTTCTTACGGGCAAAATCCCGAAACTTTACAAGATACTGGTTTAGTTAAGAAACCAGTATTCATCTCAGTATTAAATCTTCGACCAGTAACACTTGATAAGCGAAGGATACTTTTCAGTTTACACGCTGAATATCCGGAATTCTATAAATACAAAGATCCCAAAAGCGGAGAAACAGTACGAGTTCCTGAAACCACTGTTTTAAATGAAGCGTATTATTTTGGTCATGTAATTTATGGTCTTACAGATCGCATTAATCTATTTACCATTCTTCCGGTTGCCTCAGTTCATCATTATTCGCCATCAGGAACAATTATAGGGAAAGGATTTGGTGACATTGTGCTGGGAGGTATTTATAGTCTGTTTGATTCAAAAAACATTGAAAACAGCCTGACTACCAGCATTGCCATTGGTTTACCGACAGGTAAATACAAAAATATTGGTACTTATGATTACCCTCTTGGCCTTGGGGCATTCAAATTTAAAGGCGATATAACAGGNNGCCAATTTAACTTTTCAAAAGCAAATCAATACATCATATGGAAATTTTGGACTTGAAGGCGGGGTGTATGGTTACTGGAATTTTAAAGATAAAAAGAATGGCACTTACATCCCTCTTACAGATGATTATGCAGTAAATCTTATTGTTGGTGCATGGTACAATTATTTGAAGAACCTGTATCTGCGGTTCGGAGTGCCATATACTATCTACCAAAACAAAAGCTGGTTAACCAAATACAAAGTTTTAATACAGCTAGATTATAATTTTCAACTTAATAAAAATAAATAATATACTATATCATGAAGACAAAAGTAATCCTGATGGTTTCAGTATCGCTGATATGCATTTTTCTTTCTTCCTGCATAAATTCCAACAAAGAAGAAATTATCCAACATCAATTTATGGGATATATTGAAAACACCCAAGTCAATATCACTGGCCGAATGCCAGGGAAAATTACAGCCATATATGTTGATGAAGGAGACACCGTAAAACAAGGTGATAAAATTGCTCAACTTGATACAAGGGAGTTAGATGCAAATATGTCAGCCCTTAATTTTCAACTTAAAAACATCATTTTGAATAAAAGCCGAATTGAACATTTATTTCAAGCCGGTGCTTTACCACAGCAGAAAGTTGATGAAATTGAAACATCTTATGAGGTGCTTAGAAGTAATATTCTGGCATTAAGAACCAAAATTGAAGACATGGTTCTCACCTCACCCATTGATGGTATCGTTAATGTTAAGGTGTTGGAACTCGGACAAATGTTGTCTCCCGGGATGGCTGTTGTTATAATTACTGATCCTGATGGAACCTGGGCACGATTTAGTATTCCTGAGAAATACATGAATCAGGTTAATTTAGGACAACAATTTGAAATATCAAGCAATACCCCAGGACTTATCTATGCGGCTAAAGTAATCCAAATACTACCCTTTGCTGAATTCGCAACACATACCCCTACAACGCTTAGGGATGAACGTGACGTAAGGACTTTTGATGTTAAGATGAAATTGATAGATGCTCCTCAACACGCTTCAATAATTACCTGCAAACCCGGAATGTATATGTATCTCACTCTGAAATAGTCGATTATCGAAAATTTAAAAATTAATAAGAACCATTAGACATGAAAATACTCAAACTTATAGTGATGATTCTCACTCGGATTGTTATTATTTCATTGGTTTTGGTATTGTTTTTCAGCATGATGGCTGGAATGTATTACAAAACTGCTCCACGTAACATTCGTATTGCAATTGTGGACGAAGATCATTCTTCCCTCAGTCGATCAATTCTATACAACATCCAGGCTTCTGATTATTACCAAATAGTAGCTCAACCTGCTGATTATCTTTCTTTACAGAAAATGATTGATAGAAATGAAATAGATATGGGGATTATTATACCGCATGATGCATATCGTGACCTTCTTAATAACACAGAAGTAAAACTAATGGCAGCTTTAAATGGCACTGCGAACCCATCAATACCTGGTTCTGCACTTTCAAAACTTAACCAGATTATCATGACACTTAATGGCCAACTAGCGATGCACATTAGGGTAGAAGACTTGGGAGGAATTCCTAATAGTCGACATTCAAAAGGTCCTATGCTCAGTGTTTCCGAAAGAGTCTATTATTCACCATCTCTAAGTATGGAAGCTTCGGTACTTCCAGCCTTTATGGGTTTAGCTATGCAAACGATCTCCATGCTGACTGTACTTTTTGCTTTACTGGGTAGTCTGAAAACCTGGAAACAAAAATTTCCATTTATAAATAATGTCAGGCAGATCCCGGTAAAAGACCTTATCCGTGCAGCAATAGTTTCCTGCATAGTTGCAGGAACTTCCATTTCAATAGCATTTTTTACGACCATGCATCTTTTTGGAGTTCCATTCGAACCTCAGGGTATGTGGAACGTAATAAAAGTTATTTTTCTCTTTACCCTTGCAATGGAAAGCATTTCTTACTTACTGGTTCTCAACATAAATAATAGTGGCATTTTAGCAGCTATTATCACTCTAATCGTTCTGCCGGCATTTATGTATTCAGGGTACATGGTACCATTCGAACAAATGGCTGAATTACCAAATAAAATAGGAGGTTGGTTTCCATTAAGGTATTATTTAAAGGCGCTTTACCTGGTGTTTAACCATCATCAACCACTAACTGCCGCACAACCATTTATAAATAAACTTTGGAAATTTTCAGGATTGTTTTTTTCATTGTCTGCTATATCCATTCTTATCGGGCAAATAGAACGAAAACATCGTATGAAAAAACATAACATAGAAAATAATAAACTAAATATACAGGAGATTCAATCATGAAGAAGATTATCGTTATTTCTTTTTTGATGTCATATGCTTTATGGAATTCAACATCTTTTGCACAAAAGGCGCTTACTCTTGAAGATGCCATACGGATAACTCTGGATAATAATCCAAACATTAAGATCAGTCAAAGTCAAATCAGGGAAGCTGATGCAAAAAGAATTCAGGTATATTCCAGTTATCTACCTCAGGCGGATATTCTTTCGAAGTATTTTTACACCAATAATGTTTCAGAATTATTTCCACTTGATGGCTCCAGCGTTCCAGTAATGAGTAATGGTATCCCAACTGGTGAAGACATCATAATGCATTCAAAAGCACCATTTCCTATATTTGACAGGGATGTTTTAACGATGGATTTTAATATGATGTACACTTTGTATGCCGGAGGAAAACGGAAGAATGCCCTTGAAAGCACCACTGCTTTAAAAGAAGCATATCAGAACGATCTTCAGGAAACAGAAGGGAATTTAAGTCTGAGTGTTAAAACGATTTTTTTTAATGTGCTCTTCCTGGATGAACTTTTGAAGGTATATGAGAAATCATTAAATCAACTTCAGGAACATCTCTATCAGGCGGAAAAATCATATCAGGAAGGCGTTCGTTCCGAATTTGATGTACTTACGTTTAAAACTAAAGTAACAGATTTTAATAGCCAACTTATTGAACTTAAAAGTAAAAAGGAAATTGCATTATACTCATTAAAAACATTGCTTAATTCTTCAGATACTGACAGTATTATTTGTACTGGTTCTATCAATAGCAGTATAAACTTTTCTATTCTTTCATCAGCACAACTATCAGACAGTATTGATATCGGGAATAATAAAATAAGATCATTAAAAGCTATGAGAAATGTTCTCGGTTACAAAGAGAAAGTTGATAAAGCAGAAAATTTACCAACGTTATTCGCTTTTGGCAACTTTCATGTGTATCATGGTATGGATACTCCACCATTTGATCAGGCATGGCGACAGGGTTATGCGATAGGAGTCGGTTTAAAAATCAATTTGTTTGATGGGAATTTATCAAAGGGGAAAGCTCAGGAAACAAGAGCTGGTATCGAAAAAATTGAGGGTTACGAAGAGAATTTCAAGATACAATTCAAAAATAAGTATTTAACATCTGTTCAACATATCAAATCACTCGAAGCTCAACGAGAATCGGTATTAAAGAACATTGAAGTCGCAAATAAGACTTATGAAATTGCTAGTGTGGGATATAAAAATAGTGTAATAACAACTATTGAATTGAATGATGCACAATTAAATATCACTAAAGTAAATATCCAATTATTAAGTATTGAGAAGGATATTCTCCTTGAACAGGCTAATCTCCAATATTTATTGGGTGTAATTTATTGAAAGTATTATTTTTTAGATACAAATTCATTTTTAACTTTGTAATAAATACTACAAAAAGGTAGTAATATATGATACGTAATAAAACCACTGAATATGCACTTACAATCCTTGGGTTTATGGCAACCCGGAATGAGGATATGTATTCGGCAGAATACCTTCACAAACAATTAAATATTCCACGTCGTTACCTCCGTCGTTTGCTAACTGATTTGTCCAAACATGGATTCTTAAAAAGCACATCAGGCAGAAATGGAGGATTCGTTTTTGCCAGAGATTTAAAAGAAATAAATCTCGCCTTAGTGATTAATACACTTGAAGGATACGAGACATTATGTACTTGCATTCTTGGTTTCAGTTGTTGTATTGTTGATAAACCTTGTATTATGCATGATACTTGGATGGAAGCACGTTCAAAAATGGTCGAAATCCTTTCAAATACAACCCTTGCTGATCTTAAAGGAAAATATCAGATGGATCTCATAAAAAAAACTTTAGATGGTATAAACACAGTTTAATTATTAATATATTTTAAACAAATAAGAATAGAAATATGAGTATGTTTTGTTATCAATGCCAGGAAACAGCAAAAAACACCGGCTGTACAATTAAAGGAGTTTGCGGAAAAACCGAAGAAGTTGCCAATATGCAAGACTTGTTGATTTATGTTTGTAAAGGACTTTCGTATGTTGCCATTGAAGCCCGAAAACAGGGAATTGACACGAATGAAGAAAGTAAATTTATTACTAGTGCTCTTTTTATGACAATTACCAATGCTAATTTCGATAATGATTCTATTATTGGAGCAATTAAAGAATGTCTGAAATACAGAGATAATTTAAAAAGCAAAATTAAAGTTAATATCGTTCACGATTCAGTAGAATGGAAAGGTAAAGGTATTTCGGATTTTGAAGCTAAAGTATCTCAGGTAGGAGTTCTTTCAACTGACAGTAATGAAGACATTCGTTCGTTAAAGCAGTATGTAACCTTTGGGTTAAAAGGTATGGCAGCATATACAGAACACGCCTTCAATTTGGGATATGAACAAGATGATATATTTAACTTCATCCAGGAAGGACTAGTGATGACCACTAAAGAGCAAGACATAAATACTATGCTTGACTGGGTTTTTAGAACAGGTGAATACGGAGTTAAAGTAATGGCACTTCTCGACAAAGCCAATACTTCAACATACGGAAACCCTGAAATATCAAAAGTTAACATTGGAGTCGGAAAAAATCCTGGCATATTAGTAAGCGG
>PLLX01000211.1 GCA_003141415.1 Bacteroidales bacterium | reverse complement strand
AGGATTGAAATGCTTACCATTCCCAAGGAACTGATCGGAGCTCTGATTGGCCCGGGCGGAAAAGTAATTCAGGAGATACAGCGTGTTACCGGTGCTACAATAATTGTAGAAGAGATTGAAGGTCATGGGGATGTCAATATCTTTGGTGAGAACGCTGAAGTTATAAATGCAGCGCTTGACTGGGTGAAAAAAATTGTTACTGTTCCGGAAATAGGACAAGTCTATAGGGGGAAAGTTAAAACAATAGTCCAGTTTGGGGCATTTGTAGAGATCCTTCCAAATAAAGACGGGCTCGTTCATATATCTGAACTCGAGTGGAGAAAGGTCAATAAAGTTGAAGATGTACTGAAAGAAGGACAAGAGATTGAGGTTAAAATAATTGACATTGATCCTAAAACGGGGAAAATCAAGTTATCAAGGAAAGAGCTTCTCCCTCGTCCCCCCAGGCCGGAGAATGAGAAAAGAAATCCTGAAGAAAATCAGAATAAGTAACAAGAGCCGGCTGTTAAAAGCCGGCTTTCTTATTGTTGTTTCGTTTCCAATTTATAAATTTGATTAATTGAAATAACAATAGTACTCAGGGATGAAGATCAAGTACAACTATGTAGTTATAGAAGGGAATATCGGTGCGGGGAAAACTACCCTGGCCAGCAGAATAGCAGATCAGTTCAATGCACATCTGATTCTTGAACATTTTTCCGACAACCCTTTCCTGCCGAAATTCTATGACGACCCCGAAAAATACTCTTTTCCTCTTGAACTTTCATTTCTGGCAGGCAGATACAAGCAACTTAAAGAAGAACTGGTTCCTCAGGATCTCTTCAAGTCTTTTTCTGTTGCTGATTATTACTTTATGAAATCGCTGGTGTTTGCCGCTTCAACACTTAAAGGAGATGAGTTTAAACTGTACAGGCAGATATTCTATATTATCTACGGCTCTGTTCCCAAACCTGATATCTATATCTACCTCCATCTTAATCCTGAAAGATTATTGGAGAATATTGAAAAAAGAGGACGCAACTATGAGAAATCAATAACTAAAGATTACCTCCGGAAGATACAGAATAGTTATTTTTCTTTTTTTAAACAAAACCCGGAGAACAAATATCTTGTTATCGATGTTAATGATATAGATTTTGTTGCAAATGAAAGTCATTATTCAAAAGTAATAGACACAATTTTTTTTGACGAATATCCTGTTGGATTGAATAAAGTTATTTTGTAATTTTTTCTTATGAATATAACTGTTGTAATCAATGTCAGAAATTATCTCATCAAAGTGATTAAAACGTGTGAATGGTGTAACATATTCCAAAAATTATGTAACATTTATTGTTTTAAATGGAATCACCTTTGTTGAGCAATTATCTGTTTTAAGTATAATAAAAGTTAGGTGATAATGTAGACAATTCCCGGATAAAACGGTTGATTTTTACAAAATGAGTTTAAAAACATATAGATAAATTTACTTGTAAGGAGAATAGCCAAAATTAAGGGTGATATTTCTATTAAACATCGTAATAGCTTGTGTAGCTGCGAATTATAAAAATACTTTTAATCATTGCAAATGGTTATATTATTTTGTATAATTTGCTTAAAATGTGACTATTTTATTGTAAATTTGCGTTTAAGTTAAATCTTTTTAATTAATAGTTAATTAAAAACTGTAAGACAAGGAATCATTAACAAATAACACTTTTAAACTATGAAAAAATTCAGAAGCTATTTTATCCTTATCCTGGCCGCAGCTGTTATGACAAGTTGCAGCGGTTTGAATAAGATGAAGAAAAACTCCAACTTAGTTAAGTATGAGGTTACTCCAAAAGTTCTTGAAACGCATGCTGGTGTGGTTACTATTACAATTAAAGGCACCTACCCTGCCAAGTACTTTGATAAGAAAACAACTGTTACAGCTACTCCTGTTCTCACATATACCGGTGGCGAAACTGCTTTTGANNAAAGTTCAGGTTCTTCAGGGAGAAAGTGTTCAGGCTAATAATAAGGTAGTCACCGCAACTGGTGGAGATTTTACATATACCGGTACTATTCCTTACAAGGATGCAATGAAAATATCAGAATTGGTACTTAAAGTTAAAGCTGTCAGAGGCAAAAAAAGTCTTGATTTTGACCAGGTTAAAATTGCCGATGGTGTAATTACAACCTCAACATTAGTTGATAAAGATGCCAGAACAATTAAAATGAAAGATAATTATCTCAGAGTTAATCCGGAGAATAAAATAGCCGATATTCATTATGATATAAATAAAGCAGAGATAAATAGCAAAGAACTTAAAGCAGAAGACATCGCTCTGCTTAAAGCATACATAAAATCTGTAAGCGCTGATTCCAGTCGTAAATTAAAATCTACTGAAGTAAGTTCATACGCATCTCCTGATGGATCTATGAAGATTAATACACCTTTATCAGAAAAGAGAGGTAAAACTGCTGACAAATTCATTAAGAAGGAATTTGTTAAAATTGATGCTGCAAAAGCCGATGGTTTCTTCTCAGAAAAAACAACCCCGGAAGATTGGGACGGATTTAAATCAGAAGTAGAAAATTCAACTATCCAGGATAAAGACCTTATTCTTCGCGTTCTTTCAATGTACTCTGACCCCGAAGTTCGTAATAAAGAGATTAAAAACATGAGCGCAGCATTTGAAAAACTTAAAACAGAAATCCTTCCCAAACTGAGAAGATCAAAATTGGCTGTGAATGTTGATATCGTTGGTCGTACTGATGAGCAAATCCTTTCACAGATGAGATTAGATCCAAAAGAGTTGGGTCTTGAGGAAATGCTTCATGCAGGTGCCCTTAGCACCGATCCTAACGAACAACTTAAGTTTTATCAGGCTACCGCAGAAAAATTCCCAAAATGTATCCGTGCCAAGAATAATATGGGTTGCACTTATATGACTTTAGGGAAAACAGATGAAGCAGTTGCTGAATTCGAAAAAGCAAAAGCTATTGAAAATAATGACGTGGTTAAAAATAACCTTGGTTTTGGAGCACTGGTAAAAGGTGATGTAGCTAAAGCTGAAGAGTATTTCAATTCAATGACAGCAGCAACTCCTGAGTCAAAATATGGTCTTGGCGTTATTGCAATAACAAAAGGAGAATATGACAAAGCCGTTAATTACTTTGGCACTGAACCCAGCTTCAACCTTGCTCTTGCTCAGTATCTGAAAGGTGATGCTAACAAAGCAAAAGGAACACTTGATGGTATGAAGGACCTAAACAAAAACGGGAAGCCTTCCTATCTGAAAGCTGTTATCGGAGCTCGTCTGGATGACAAGAATTATATGCTAAGCGGACTTCATGAAGCTATCGGATTTAAAGCTGACTGGAAAACTTATGCAAAGACAGACCTTGAGTTTGCCAAGTTCTTCGCTGATGATACTTTCAAATCGACAGTTCAATAAAAGTTATCCATAATCTAAAAAGACTGCTCTCAACCGGGCAGCCTTTTTTTATTCAATTCCCACAACACTATCCCTACGCTTATAGAAATATTAAATGAGTGCTTTGTTCCGAATTGCGGAATTTCAACACAAAGATCACATATATTTAAGATCTCCTGATCTACACCATTTACTTCATTGCCAAATACAAGAGCATATTTCCGGTCAGCATCAACTTGTAAATTCTGCAACTCTATTGATCCCTCAACCTGCTCAACAGCAATAATTTTATAGTCCTTCTCTTTAAGCTCATATAGAGCTGCTGATGTTTCAGAAAAATATTTCCAAGCTACTGATTCCGTTGCCCCCAGAGCAGTTTTTTGAATCTCTCTGTGAGGTGGCCTGGATGTTATTCCGCATAAGTATATTGCTTCCGTCAGGAAAGCGTCTGCAGTTCTGAAAATTGATCCGACGTTGCTCTGACTCCTTACATTATCGAGGACTATTGTAAATGGGGCTTTTTCAGTTTTCCTGAACTGTTCAATGGTCTTTCTGTCTAGTTCCCGCGTGAGAAGCTTACGCATTCTTTTTTATGCGAAAATAACTAATTAATCTCTTAAATGTTGTTATTTTGTGATCAGTGAATTTCAGGAATAAGGGTAAGGTATTAATTTTAACTTTCGTAAAATGAATGTTCATGAATTTCAGGGTAAGTCTTTACTGAAAGCTTACAATGTTGACATTCAGGAAGGCTTTGTTGCAGAAACTCCTGAGCAGGCAGTTACTATTGCCGAACAATTACATGAAAAACTAGGTTCTGAGTTTTTCGTAGTAAAAGCACAGATTCATGCCGGAGGAAGAGGCAAAGGGGGAGGTGTAAAACTCGCAAAATCTGTCGGAGAAGTTGGTAAACTTGCGAACCAGATGCTGGGAATGCAGCTGGTTACTCCACAGACAGGCCCTGAAGGGAAAAAAGTAAACAAAGTTCTTATTGCACAGGACGTTTATTACAAAGGGGAATCGGAACCGGAAGAATTTTACATCAGTCTTCTTCTGAACAGAGATAAAGGAAGATATATAGTTGTATATTCTCCTGAAGGTGGCATGTCTATTGAGGAAGTTGCCGAAAAATATCCTGATCTTATCTTTACTGAAGAGATTGACCCTGGAATTGGACTCCAGCCATTTCAGACTCGCAGTATCGCTTTTAAGCTGGGATTGTCCGGAAGCGCTTTTAAAAACATGCTGAAGTTTCTTGCAGGTATTTACGAGACTTTCATAGGCTGTGATTCTCAATTACTTGAGATAAACCCGGTATTAAAGACCAGCGATAACAGAATATTGGCAGTCGACTGCAAACTGGTTCTTGATGATAACGCGTTATACCGTCATACAGATCTGCTAGCCATGAGAGACTTAAATGAAGAGGATCCTATCGATGTTGAGGCAGGGAAGCATAATCTGAATTTTGTAAAACTCGATGGCAATGTGGGTTGTATGGTCAACGGAGCAGGATTGGCAATGGCAACTATGGATATTATAAAGCTTTCGGGCGGATCGCCGGCAAATTTTCTGGATGTCGGAGGCGGCGCTAATCCAAAGACTGTTGAAGCAGGCTTCCGTATTATTCTTAAAGACCCTGCTGTTAAAGCAATACTGATTAATATCTTCGGTGGAATTGTTAGATGTGACAGAGTAGCCAATGGTGTTGTTGAGGCCTATAAATCGATCGGAGAAATAAGAGTTCCTGTAATAGTAAGACTACAGGGAACAAATGCTGAAGAAGCTAAAAAGATAATTGATAATTCAGGGCTTGCAGTATATTCAGCCATCTCTTTCAGGGAAGCAGCTGAGCTGGTATCAAAGATTTTAAACTAAAAAAACGAGTAGAAAGAGCCCTGGTAATGAAATTTAGTAAATCGCGTCTTGTCTTTTTATTGAAAATCTTTTCTGTTGTTTTTTTGATCTTAATTTCAGTCTGGTTTTTTATTAAGAAAGAAAAAAAGAAACCTATATCAGCTTTCTTCAGTACCCGGTGTTTAGATTACAAACAAAAGGATTTCAGCCGAAAGTTGAACGATAGGATTGTAGACTATTCAACTGCCGCGAAATTAAAAGGAATAGGTATCTGCAAAGATGAAAATGAACTGAAGAGAAGAATTTCGGAAGGGAAACTGGTAAAAGTTAATAGCGGGAATAGCTATGTAGTTGAAAAAATGATATTCAGTTACCCGTGTGTTACCGGAGACAGCAAGATCCTGCTCGATGAGATTGCCACAAGGTTCAGGGAGAAATCTTCCCAGAAGGGATTAAATGGGGTAAGATTTTTCATTACATCAATGACAAGGAAAAAAGATAACGTAAAAAGTCTGCGAAGATACAATGGGAATGCATCTGCAAACAGCCCGCACCTTTATGGCAACGCTTTCGATATAAGTTATAAAAGGTTTATTGCCAGAAAATGGATTTTGACGAATTGTGATAAGAAATTCTTAAAAGAGGCTCTTGCTGAGGTCATCTGGCAATTGCGAGCAGAAAATAAGTGCTGGGCTACATACGAGAAAGTACAGAATTGTTTTCATGTTGTCTCTCGTTAAGTATGTAACTATATCATTCTTTATTTCTTATGCGATTCGTCGCAATAAGGTTTATTCCCCGATTTTCCACACATGCAAAGCCTGACCTCACATGGAGATTCTTCCTTATTCCTCTGTAAATCTTTCAGCAAAAAATTCCCGCTAATTTTCAACGGTCCGAAATCTATAACTTCGATTATTGCCTGCGATTTGTTTTCTTTATTTTCTTCCATACGGGGAATATTAACCAATAAAACCGGCTTTCCTGTGTTGTCCGTCGCAGAATGGCATATGGTCGCTTACTCCACACCGGCATATTGAGATCATACTATCATGAACTTCTTTTTTGTTACCGTTATATAGCAGAGTAAAATTGCCCTTAAGCACGATAGGTCCGTTAGCCATAATCTTTACTGAAACGGGTTGTTCATTCGAATCCGTGTCTTTAGAATTCATAAGTTCAGGTCGCCTGAAGTTAATATGATTTAGCTGATCACTACCAACAGAAACATTTTTTTCTTCATCATTCCATTTCCAGGCAAGNNGGATCGAAAACTTCAAGAAGTTCCCTGTAGCAGTAGGAAGCATGAATGCAAGCCGATGGTTTCCAATAAACAGTTATATCATCGTTTTTATACCTTCTGCCTCCTGAAAATTGGTTTTCATTTCTTTCCATTACCGCTAAATATTTATTCTTTGATTATTAACCTAAATTCTGACAGGCTAAACTTATATACACCTTGAAATCCAGAATCTATACCCTATAATCAGAGCAAAGGAAAATATCTAATACCAGACTGCAATTTAGCATTTTTTATATATATTCAGATTGAAGTGACGGTACGAATATTTATATTTGTGATATATCGTATATTAAAAGAGCAAATTTAATTTATTTAGCTGCGGGTTAAAAATACGACGTTAAAAATTCATTGGGCAGTAAATTATGATTAGCAAAGGTTGGGTTTGGGCGTTGACTGTGATTTTATCACAACCATTAAGTCATTTAATTCTGACTCTTCTGGCCTTGCTGTTAATCATTTGCACTATAATACTTTATTTCTCTCTCAAACTTAAAAAGGTTAACCTGGAGTTGGTGGAAAGAAACAAACAGATTTCAGACATCAATACCAATTTGAAGAAATCAAATGAAGAACTGGCAATCCAAAAGGAACTGATAACAAAAAAGCATTTTGAGTCTGATAAGTTCTATGAGATGCTGGTTCAATCAGCTAATGACGGTATCTCTTTTTACGACAGAGACTGGAAATTAAGATTCTCTAATTCTGCTTTCTATTCAATGATTGGTTATGACAGGGAATCTTATAATGCTTTAAATCCGCCCGATCTGATCCATCCGGAAGATCAGGATTACCAGCTTCGGAGAGAGCAGTCACTGGTAAATAATGGATTCTTTGAAACCGAATTAAGACTCAGACATAAAACAGGGCATTATATGAACCTGTCAACAAGGTCTGTTACAGTCAGAAGTGATACAGGAGAAGTGCTGGGGGCACTTACAATATCACGTGATATTACCAGGTTGAAACAGGTTCATGAAGACCTGATTAAAGCAAATATAGGGGCGGAAGCGAGTAACAGGTTGAAATCTAACTTCCTCGCAAATATATCACATGAAATCCGCACTCCTCTGAATAGCGTTGTTGGATTTTCAAACCTTCTTCTTTCAAATAATTTATCTGATGAGGTTAAAGAGGAATACATTGAACATATTAACCACAACAGCGAAAAATTACTTCAGATAATTGGCGATATTATTGATTTGTCAAGGCTTGAAAGCTCCCAGATTGAAATTACTTATGAAGAGGCTTCCCTCAGTACAATTGTCAATGAAATAATCGAAGAAGCCAGGCAGGTAATAAGACGAAATGAAAAACCTATAATCCTCAGTGTTAAAAATTACTTTGAGGATGTTGGTGATCTTATATTCACAGACAGAATATGGCTTAAAAGAGTATTAAATCACCTCATGGATAACGCAGTTAAATTTACTCTTGAAGGTTCAGTTGAATTCTCGTATTTGTTAGAAAATCAGAATATTGTTTTCAAAATCACAGATACAGGGATCGGGATAAACAGAGAGAATCTGGGACATATTTTTGAAGAATTCAGGCAGGAATTTGACGGTCATCATCGCCCGTTTGAAGGACTTGGAATAGGACTTACCCTCGCAAAAGAGGTTATAGAGAGAATGGGAGGGAAAATCTTTGTTCAGTCTGAAAAAGGAGTGGGTTCTGAATTCAGTTTTTCAATTCCTTACAGACCAGCCGGCAGCACAAAGACTAAAGTGGCCCCTCCGATTAGCGAACAGGTTTTGAAACCAATTGACTGGAGTTCAAAAAAATGTCTTCTTGTCGACGATAATAAAGATGTACTGATCTACCTTAACCGTATACTTACAGATACCGGAGTAACAATTGTCACAGCCAGGTCGGGTTTCGAAGCTATAGAGATAATAAAGACAACCCCTGATATTGATGTTGTACTACTCGATATGCAGATGCCTGAGATGAATGGCATAGAAGCAGCCAAGGAAATCAGAAAAATCCGAAAGGATATACCGATCATTGCCCAGACTGCTTTTATTTTTGAAGATGATAAAGATATTATTCTGGAAGCCGGATGTGATGCCTGCCTTATCAAACCAATCAGAAGGGAACATCTGTTGACAGTAATGTCAAGTTTTGTCAAATCGAACTGAATTCTCCCATTTATTCTTACTTTGCATTCTGCTTTAACAGATGACAAATAACCGGTTTGCTGATATTATTTTGCCCCTGGCAGTAAAGGGAAGATTCACATACAGGATCCCTGATAATATTGCTGGAAATGTAAGACCCGGAGTGATGGTTACCGTACAGTTTGGCGGACGAAAACTCTATTCAGGAATTGTCTGTAACATTCATGACAAAACACCCGGTATAAAAAACATCAAGTCTGTAATTAATGTGATCGAGGGTACTCCTCTTATAAATGAGTCACAACTAAAATTATGGCATTGGATATCAGAGTATTATTTATGCAGCGAAGGGGAAGTGATGAAGGCTGCAATACCAAGCGAAATAAGTCTGAATAATTTTAAACCGCGACTTGAAACATTTATTAAATTCTCCGGAAAGTTTACTGAAGATGAGTTAAATGAAATTCTCGATAAACTTAAAAAAGCACCAAAGCAACAGGATATTCTTTCAGCTTATATCAGGCTCACAGGCTATAAGACAGGAACAGAGGTTTTCCCTGTAAGCAAATCATCCCTTTTATCCGAATCACATTCATCGGCAGGTATATTAGAGGCACTTATTGATAAGGGCATACTTACATCAGTATCTCAACCGGTTTCCAGAATTTCTGAAACTAACGGTTATAGAGAACCAATAGAACAACTTAGTGAAGCACAGACGACGGCTTTTAGATCTATTAAATCCCAACTCCTGGAAAAAGATATTGTACTTCTGCATGGAGTCACTTCGAGCGGGAAAACTGAAATATATATTCACTTAATAGAAGAACAACTAAAGAAGGGGAAACAGGTTCTTTATATGCTCCCCGAAATAGCGCTTACAACTCAGATTATTCTCAGGCTAAAAAAACATTTTGGTGCAGTGACAGGAGTCTACCACTCAAGGTTCAGTGATCCGGAAAAGGTCGAAATATGGAAAAGAATTGCAGAAAATGATCCTTTAAACAGTTACAGGCTGATTCTCGGGGTGAGATCTTCTCTTTTTCTTCCCTTCTCCGACCTGGGACTGATTATTGTGGATGAAGAACATGACGGGTCTTATAAACAACATGACCCGGCACCCCGATATCATGCCCGGGATTCTGCAATTATGCTTGCTTCTATGCATAAAGCTAAAACTATTCTGGGCTCTGCTTCTCCGTCAGTAGAAAGTTATAATAACGCTGTAAACGGTAAATATGGTCTTACAGGATTAAAAGAGAGATTTGGGCTTATTAAACTGCCTACGATCATCCTTGCCAATACACGGGAGGCATACAGAAAGAAACTGATGGTTTCCCATTTTACTCCTGAATTGCTTCAGGCAATGGATGATGCATTGGGCAAAGAGGAACAGATAATCCTATTCCAGAACAGGAGAGGCTTTTCACCCTATATCGAATGTTCAGAGTGCGGGTGGATACCTGCCTGTATACAATGTGCTGTAAACCTGACATATCATAAGGGAATCGGTAAGCTTGTGTGCCATTACTGTGGATATACAACCAGCATGCCATCAAAATGTGACAACTGTCATTCTACGGAAATGGTGACAAGGGGATTTGGGACAGAAAAAATTGAAGATGAAATAAAAATAGTATTTCCGGCAGCCAGAGTTGCAAGGATGGATCAGGATACCACAAGAAACAAAAACTCTTTTAACAAATTAATCAGGGCTTTTGAAGATAGATGGATCGATATTCTTATCGGGACACAAATGATTTCGAAAGGTCTTGATTTTGAGAATCTTACAGTTGTTGGAATATTGAATGCCGACAACCTTTTAAACTATCCTGATTTCAGGGCCCATGAACGCAGTTTTCAGCTTATGGAACAGGTTAGCGGAAGGGCAGGGAGAAGACAGAAGCAGGGTAAAGTAGTGATCCAGACATCAGATCCTGAAAATAAAATAATAAGACTTGTACTACGGCACGATTATGTAAGCATGTTCAGAATGCAGTATGAGGAAAGAATGACTTTCAACTATCCTCCTTTCTGTCGGATGGTTAAGATAAGTATTAAGCACAAGGACCGGTCACAATTAAACCATTTCTCAGATATTTTGGGACGCGATCTCAAAGAGATATTCGGTAAAAGGGTATTAGGACCTGAATCACCTGTTATTGCGCAGGTTCAATTGTGGTATATCAAAACCATACTCATAAAGATTGAACGGGGGAAACCTCCTGTAAAAGCCAAACAACTTATTATTGAGGCAATTGTCAGGCTCGAAAAAGAAACAGGTGCCTCGTCGCTAAAGATTGCTGTAGATGTGGATCCGTATTGATACAGGCAAAAGGCAAACGGTAAAAGGAATAATGGACGAAGGGGAGAATGGGAGAGTGGGAGTAAGGGGGATTTGACTGCATGAGACTCCGTGAAACTCTGTGTAACTCGTTGTTAAAAAGACAAAAGATAAAAGGAAAAAGACAAAAGTTGAGGAAGAAAGATGTTAATTTTGAACTCATATATATCTTAACATGAAAATCGAAGTATCAAACGGTGAGATAATTGATAAGCTTACTATTATCCAGATAAAGCTTGAAAGGATCAAAGACAAGGTTAAGAGTGGAAATCTTCAGAAAGAATACAATGAACTTTCTAAAGTTTCATCCTCTATCATTGGCAATTCAGATCCCTTATATAAATCGTTGTATGAGGCAAATTGTGAACTATGGGATATTGAGGACCATATCCGTGATCTTGAGAGAAAGAAGGACTTTGGAAATGATTTTATTTCAACTGCAAGAGCTGTATATATTAAAAACGACAAGAGATCGGAACTGAAAAGAGAAATCAATATTAAAACCTCTTCGGGACTAATCGAGGAAAAATCCTACGAAAAATACTGAAATGCGTCTGCTGGTTATCAGAACTTCGGCTATGGGTGATGTTGCTCTCACCACTCCTGTTTTAAGAGGAATGCGAGAGCAATATCCTGAAGTTGAACTAGTGCTGCTCACAAGAGCTACTTACAAACCATTTTTTTCTTCTATTCCCGGACTCGAACTTTTCTTCCCCGATTTAAAAAAGAGGCACAAAGGGTTTCCCGGATTGATACGACTCTTTAAAGACATCAACAGACAATCTGAAATTGATTATGTAATTGATCTTCACGATGTATTAAGATCTAAGATTTTACGGTTTTTCTTCAGATTTACCGGAGTCCCGGCAGCTGTAATAGATAAAGGAAGAAGCGAAAAGAAATCACTTATTACCGGGAAGAAAAAAATACGGTTGAAACATTCGGTGGAAAGGTATTGTGATGTTTTTGC
>PLLX01000216.1 GCA_003141415.1 Bacteroidales bacterium | reverse complement strand
TATACTCAGCAAGGCTATCGCGGAAATTGATTTGTTGCGAAAAAGCCTGAATAGAAAATAGTGAAACCAGGACAATAATTAAGCTTATATTACATTTACATCCAGACATGGTTAATGATAATCCCTGTTAAACAGTCAGGTAAAATTAACAAGAAAAATAATAGAATAATATCTTTTATGAGGAAAGTTTACTCAAAATGCCAGTTTCCCTATTGCAAAAGCTAGACACCTTGACCATATTTAGCCGATCTGATTACAATTAATATACATAACTAATTAACAAGCTTTTAATTCAGGCTTGGGTGGTCAATATAATCCGGTTGACACTGGTCAAGGCTACTGGCTTTTCCAATTATACTTACCATAATGATTATTCGTTGTTATGAATTCTATTTTTGACGGGCAATAGCTTTTTTTACTTCCAGAAGATGAAGATGTAAATCTGGAGAATAATAATAGGGGAATTCTATACTATCAGCCTTTTTAAGGACAACCAGTGCTTCTTTGTATTTCCCATACTTATATAATCTCCATCCTTTTACGTCCATAAGATTGGATTTAAAAGCAAGAGTGTCCGGGCTTATTTTAATTAGCATATCTGCGAGCTCCATGCATTCATTAATATTCCGCTCTTTATCTATCAGGAACAGGGAAAGATTATATAGCCTATCGAGCTTTTCAGGTTCCAGTGCAAGTGCCTGTCGATAATATGTCTCTGCTTTGTCCAGGTTGCCTGCTTCGGAGTAAATATATGCCAAAGTGGTCTTTATATCAGCTTCAGAGGAAGAACTGCCTTCAGCAAGGGATATGTATTTATCTATATGCCGTTTTGCAGCAACAGTATCGCTCAGGGTAAATGAAAGGATTGCCTGTGCGGTGTACAGGTTAGGAGAATCCGGGTAATCCTGTACAGCTCTCTTGTAAAGCTTTTTTTCCTTATCATACTGACCGGTTTTATGGTATGCATATCCAAGTTGGGTGTAATGTCCATACCAAAAAGGCTTTGATCCCCATTTTTTAAATAAGTCAAGTCCCTTTTCAAATTCAGGTATTGCCTTATCATACAGATTTAATTCACTGTAGCAGTTACCCAGATCAAAATAAAACGTAGGATCCTGATCATCGATTTCCTGAAGCTGTCTTAGATACTTTATAGCTTCCAACGGCGTTTCAAAAAAATAGGAATATGTATGATTTGTCCAGAGCTGATATTGCAAAGGCATAAGATCCCTTTTACCATATAACCTGAGTGCATATTTCCTTGCACATTTTCACAGCCTAAATTGCCATATGCGAAAACAAGTAATATATCAGCGAAATACAGGTTCGAATCTATCGTTAACGCCTGTGAGTATAATTTTATGGAGGCAACCATATCACCCTTGCTGAAAGCATCGTTTCCGAGAATGAAATATCTATATGCTTCCGGGGAATTGGTGTTCGAAAGGTGCTCAAAACTATAAGGAGTTTCCTTCTTCATCTTGGACAAAACAAGGGCATTCCTTATCATCACTGAAAGGGAGTCGATTATTCTCAGAATTTTCCGTGAGGATCCTTCCAACTGAAAAGACTTGAGTGTTTCCTCTGTTTTTGGATCAATTAATTGTGCATTGATCCGTATGGTAGTATCTATTTTATTTATGCTGCCTAGTACAGAGATATTTGCCTCAAGCTTTTTCGAGATTGTGCTTGCCAGTGATGGCGTGAGTGAAGCGTAATTAATTATGCTATATCTTTTTATCAGAGTTTTAATGGATTCTGTCTGCCTGACTCTCAGTTCTTCAGAGTTTGAAAGGGCTGTTATCAAGTTATCCTGAATCCAATCCTGCCAGGTATTTAATGTTGTATCGCTGGTCATATTCTTAAATGGCATTATTGCAATGTAAATTTTACCCGTTGCTCTTAGGCTTTCTAAAGTATCCCGTTTGAATATTTTAGGATAAATATATATTACCACTAACAATGCTAGTATTATTATTGAAACAATACCTGACAGCATTTTTCTCTTTTTTGAACCGGTTGGTTTCTCCTGATCAATAATCTTTTTTTCTTTTTCAGACTCTTCCCAGGGCAGTTTATATGCTGTCTTCTCTTTTTCAAAAACAACTTCACCAGATTTTAATCCCGAAACAATTTCATTTATAGCATTAGCTATCTTGTTTATCTGGATCCGGTATTTGGTTTTATTTAAATTTTTCTTTTCATCATCTTCGGATGTGAGTGGTTTGTTTACTCCTGGCTCTTTATATATAAACTCAACACCTCTCAGCACTCCACCAAGCATCGATTCACATAACTGAATATCATATGCATCAAGATCGTGGATGCGTACAGGCAGTACTCTACTTGCTATATTGCCATTTGGCAGTTTAACTTTTAATCCAAGGGGACCTTTAGAAGCTTCCTCAACAAATGCTTTGAATTCATGCTCCCATGCGAAGGATTTAGGATCACAATATGTGCGTGATATAATTGGGATAAATATCAAACACTTGAGCTTCTCCTCTAGAGAGGCATTAACATCATGCGTTTCTAAAAGTCCATCATGAGGATTAATATCAAAATAGACACTGATCTCTTCTTTGAATGTGGATTCAAGTTCAGTTTTCAGAGCCTCTACAAACTCATTAACCCAGCTGTAGCCTTTATTATCCTTCTGGCGATAACTGATAAAGATGTCATAATTATATCCTTCAATAATGCTTGACATCATAGGTTTATTTATTCAAATTTAAACTATAAAAAGGATCATAACAATATTATTTATCTTATTGGGGATGTCAATAACCTTATCCATAGTTGGCTGGATATATTTACCACCAAAAACCGGAGTTAAATATTTGTTATGTAATTATTTATGATAAGTGTAATCAGACAGGCTACCTGTGATCAGGATTTCCGACTTTTGCACTTAAGGCTCTGGTCCAATATTGACCAAATCATGCCTTTTCAGCCAATGCAACAAGCCGGCCGAAGTTACTCCATAACGCCTAGCAATAAACTGCCGCTGAGATCCATTTTTCATCAAAGCAATGATTTCTGGTTCATGTATATCAAGACAGGTCTTCCCCGGGCCTCTTTGAAGACCTAAGATCTTACCTCTTACTCTGGCTACTCTTCTGATTTGTATTTCCATATTTGTCAAATTTAAAATAATGTGACCTAATAAACTCAATCACCATATCATCAGTTGCATCGTCATCGTCTTTTACTTCACGAAACGTCTTAATGGTTTTTTGTTTAGCTTCTTCAGATAGCTCATCAAAAGAAAATACTTTTTGTCCGTGTGTTTCCATGGTTGTAGTCTTAATCATCAAGTATTGCGTTTGCCAATATTCTGAGCCCGGCTGCTTTGATAGCCGACTTAAAACTAATGTACAAAGCCGTAGTAGTAAAACGGATTGGCCATTTCATTCGTCCTTTTGCCTTATCTGCGTTGGAAAAGTCTTCACAAGTCTTTAGGATGGACTTTCGTTCCTGGGAATCAAAGAACTTATCCCTTGTGATTTTATATTCTTTTTTCATATTTGCCTATTATTGAGCAATTTAAAGTCAATTATATTTAAGCAAACATAAAATATATTTATCAATATATGTACTTATTAGGCAGTATTTTTAAGAATATTTATATTATACTAAAAATAAATGACCATTTATATTAAAGCACTTAATGAAAAGTGTTCATGCGTGACGTCAATAAATGAGAGGATATTTTTAAGAATATTTATATTATATTAAAATAAATGATCATGACTTTTAAAGCTGTTTGCGAATAGGAAATAGATCCTGACTGCAAAATCTGGATCTCTTGACCATATTTGGCCGATCGATTTGTAATTAGTATAAATAACTTTCTTACAATGACATAAGTCCGGCTAAAGATGGTCAAAATATTCTGGCTTGTGGTGGACAAGGGCTTTGGCTTTTCCATCCAATAATAATTAATCTTGTAACTGAAATAATTATTGGAATCATTATCCACCAAATAGATTATTGGGGATACGATAGTCTTTTTGAACTTTTCATACTTTTAAAATTTTGAATCTGCAACAAATTTCATAACTTTATGTTCTCGTAGTAACTAAAACATGTTATGATGAAACGTCGTGATTTTATAAAGGCCACTGCAATCGTTGCACCTGCAGTAGGCCTTTTCCCTGATGATCTATCATGGATATCAAGGGTCTCAGTTCCGGGAAAGATTGAAAAAAGGTCGCTTGGTAAGACCGGGGAAATGCTTTCAGTTATTGGATTCGGCGGGATTGTGGTAATGAATGCAACGCCTGAAGATGCATCTAAGACCGTAAAAACGGCAATCGATGCTGGGGTCAGCTATTTTGATGTCTCGCCCTCCTACGGCGATGCGGAGTTAAAACTCGGACTTGCCCTGGAGCCTTACAGGAAGAATGTTTTCCTGTCGTGCAAGACGGAGGGCCTTACCAGGGTGGATTCAAGGAAAGAGCTGGAACAGTCTCTTAAGAACCTGAGAACCGATCATTTTGATCTTTACCAGCTGCATGCAGTCACAAAGCTGGCAGATGTAAAAAAGATACTCGGCAAGGGTGGCGCCATTGAAACTTTTCTTGAAGCCAGGAAAGAGGGTAAAGTAAGGTTCCTCGGCTTTTCCGCTCATTCTGCAGAAGCAGCAATGGCACTTATGCAGGGTTTTGATTTTGATACGATAATGTTCCACATAAACTTCAAAACATGGTATAAAGGAAATTACGGACCCCAAGTTCTTGACATGGCACAAGAAAAGAAGATGGGGATAATAGCCCTCAAATCTATGGCAAACGGGCCATGGCCGGAACATGCTGACCATAAAGGATATGAAAAATGCTGGTACGAACCTCTGAAAACGGAGGAGGATATAAAAATGGGGCTCCGATTCACACTTTCTCACCCGGTGACAACTCTCATACCTCCAGGGGAAGAGAAGCTCTTTATGACAGCCCTTAAGCTTGCCCCGGACCTCAAGCCACTTGAAAAAAACGAGATTGAAGCCATAAAGGCAAAAGCGCAGATGGGTGAGCCCCTCTTCAAGTATCCCTCTGCACAACCGGTATGAACCCCGATGAACAAACAATTTTATTGATGATTGAAGGCAGGTTTTTGACAAAGGTTTATTATCTTCTAAAAATAAGCTGTAGATTTGATTAATGTTTTAATAAAACATAGGTTTATAAATTAAAAGTTCTTAAAGGAACACCTGATGATGGAACTTGAGAATCTAATAATAGAACAAACTCCAAAAACTCCACAAATTGATCTGAATCAATTGACAGGTGATCTTATTTTCTCTGGCAAGTCAATTCCTGAAAATGCTGCAAAATTATATGAACCTGTTTTGAATTGGGTAACAGAATACATTCTAAAAGCCAGACCATCTACCAATTTAAGACTCAAACTGGAGTATTTCAATACTTCATCAATATTATGGCTTGCAAAAATATTTAAAGTCCTAATCCGGATTAATGAACCTGATTATGTTTTAATTGTACACTTGTATTTGCCTATAGATGAATTTGATAAAATGAATGATTTTGAGGATATTATAGATGCTTTTGTCCCCATAGAAGATATTGTTCACAGTGCCATATCTAGTATTGGCATAAAACTACATGGGATAGATAACAAAGGTGCAATAATTAAAGAAACAATAGTATTTATCTAACCTTAGAAATTTAAAAACTTAACTCTCATAAAAATCAATTTTTACGTTAGCTCTGTTTTCCATAATTTTCGTTTAAGTCTGTCGTTAGGTAAATTTTTACTAAATTTAGTAACCCAACAAACTATTGTTTCTCACAAAATATTGACTTTTCTTATTTTTATTTTCATACCCCTTTAGGATAAAATGGTTGCAGATATATGTTCTTATTCTCAAGTATCATTATAGAAGAGAATAATTGTCCTAAATGATGCAGGACAAGTTTACGATTTGTGAGACTATGAGAATGAAAATTTTATCTTGCCATCAAGTTAATGTTGTTCAGAAGAAGATCCCTAAATGATTTACCAACTGGAAAGTTTTTAATAGTATTTCCAACAATTAGATCCAGAGAATTTTCTTTTATGGCTCGTATCATGCTCTTGTTCACTATAAATGATTTATGCACTCTTATAAAGATCCCTGAAGGTAATTGAATCTCTATTGCTTTCATTGTAAAACGAATGGTAAACTTTTTATCATTGGTGGTAAGAGTAATATAATTCTCAAGAGCTTCAATATATATTATATCTTTAAATTTCAGTTTAATTAAGGATGAGTCTTTCTTAATAAATACCTCATTATCAGTGTTATTTCTGACCTCGTTTCGAGAATAATACTTTATTGCTTTATCAATGGCTCTGCAGAATCTTGAATAAGTGATAGGTTTAAGCAGATAATCAACAACACTTATATCAAATGCTTTTATTGCAAATTGATCACTGGATGAAAGTATTATAATATTAGGTTTGTAATCTAGAGTACTGATAAAATCTAAGCTGTCCATTTCTAGTATCTCAATATCAAGAAAGAGAAGGTCAATATCGTGTCGTTTTGATAATTGGTTCCTGACAGAAACTGAATCGGTGAATGTTCCGACAAGATTGAGAGAAGAAGATTTCCCTACAAATTCTACAAGTTGTTTGCAGCTTACATTATCGGCGCTTATAATGCAATTCATAAATACAAATTAAGGCAATTTTATTGAATCAAAAGAAATTTTAAAAATTATATCCACAATTTATACCTGATAATTTTAACAAGCAAAAAAGAACAAAATTTCGACATTAATTAGAACTTAAAAATCAAATTTAAAATATTTGAATCGGAATTTTCAGAACACCTGGACTGAAGTGTTTTTATGTAGTAGGTAGAATGCTTAGAACACATTACACAATACTTGTACCTCAGTTATATTAAAAACAATTTTATTTTTCACCTCCCAAAATCCCAAGTTATACAGTTGCATAATTGATATTTTTAGTATATAGTATCCTACATATATTCAGTTGATTATCGCACTACATTGCAGGATTTACCGACGATAATTGGATTTAATTTATGATTTTTCAAGAACTCTAGCATATCAATTGACAAAAGTGTTGTAATTGTCTCGATATTCTTATTGGTTTCTTCCTTTTGGGTATTACATTTTCAGTACCGCTTCCCAGAGGAACAAGGAATGATACATGGCCGGTCCTAGAATAATCAAATCCTGAGAGATTTAATTCGGTTGCACCAGGATGTTGATAATCAAATTCAACACCAACTTCTTGTGTAATTAGTTGATTAGGATCACTGACTACATCAGAGCGTTGAACAGAGCTTCCATATACTTAGGATAAATAGGTTCAAATAATCGTCCGATTGATAAAGCCCTGATTGTTTACAGTGAACTATCCTTAAATTTAGAGACTATATTGTATTGTAGAAAGGCATATATAATAATATATAACATTGATAAAATCTGACATGTGTGAAAAAGCTAATAGCCTTGACCTTAGTTGGCTGGATCAAATTGATCACAAAAAGCCAGAGTTAACTGATTGTTGCTTAATTATGTATGTTAAGGATAATATGACCGGCCAAATGTGGTCAAGAAGTCCGGCTTTTGCAGTTGACCAGTTCAAAATTGTTTATTTATTTTTCATTTTACCGATCAACTTAGCACCCGGTTTTATCTCATCGGTTGCTCTTACAAGTAAAATATCTCCTTCTGAAAGCATACCAAATATTTCTACCTTATCATCCTGACTGATTCCGTTTTTTACATCTACTAATTCGGCTTTGTTTTCTTTTAACCGAATGACAAATCTCTTTTCAAGGTTGGTTACTACTGCCGATTCAGGAACAAGAAAAGACAATTCTTTACGCCTGAATCTTATTGATGCGGTAGCAAACATCCCTGATTTGAGCTGGTTCTCCGGGTTTTGATAAATATATTCCCATATTTCAGTCCGGTTTGAAAGATTTATTGAACCCGATTTGCGGGATAATATTGCTGTGTATATTTTACCGGGCTGGGCATCAACAGTAAACTGAATAACTGATGTATCGGGGATTGCCATTGTATATGCTTCAGGTACCGGAACCCGTAAACGCAATGACGCAATATTTTCTACAATTAACAATGGTTTGGAATTGTTTGCACCTACTAACGTGCCAGGATCAAAATTCCTTTGTGTAATAATTCCATTAAATGGAGACCGAATTGTAAGGTAATCTTTTATCTGTGCATTGGCTTTAAGTTTTGACTTGGCGGCTTCTAATGCTGAACTGTCTGAGAGCATCAGGTTTTTTGACTTTTCCATTTCTTCTTCAGCGATCGTACCACTGACTTTTGATGCTTTGAGAAAACGATTATAAGCATCTAAGCTTGTCTGATATTTAGAATATGCTGTTTGCTCATCCGAATAAATTTGTGCATAATTAGATATGACTTCTGGTGCATCTAATATTAGCAACACCTCTTCTTTTTTCACATGGTCACCTATATCTACTTTAAACTTATTAATGTAACCACTTACTTTTGCATATATTTCAGCCCGGTTAAGCGGCGTTAACTCTGCCGGGAAAGTTATTTGTTTATTTACTTGTCCTTTTTTCAGAGAAAATACTGCAACAGAATCAACGTTTGTTTGGTTGATTTCCCTTTTGGTATTACTTTGAGAACAGCCTGCATTTAAAACACTTAAAGTGATTACTGATAAAATAAATAAGTGTGAAAATTTCATATGTAATTTTTTATGGAAGGTTATTGATTATTTTGTTTCATAATACTTGCTGTTTTCATCTTCAGGGTCAAGTGAAGGATTTATGTAAGATTTATTCCCAATCAATCTGTTATATACAACTGGTAAAAACAGTAGAGTGCTTATAGTAGAAAACAGTAACCCTCCTATTACTGCAATTGCTAACGGAGCTGTCTGTTCTCCTCCTTCACCCAAACCTATTGACATAGGTATCATTCCTGCTATCATTGCTAAACTTGTCATCAATATTGGTCGAATGCGATTGTATGCACCAAGAGCAGCATAACCCGAAGAAGGATCTATTTTTCGATTGAACTCTGCATTTGTAATAAATAAAATTGCATTTGATACCGCAACACCAACAGCCATTATTATTCCCATATATGATTGAATATTGAGAGTTTTCCCTGTTAAGAGTAATAATAAAACAGAACCTGAAATAACTGCCGGTATTATTGATAAAACAGAAAATGAGAGCTTGAATGATTGAAAGTTAATGGCAAGAATCAGAAAAATTACCACAATTGCAATAAATAAACCTGATTGTAATTCACTCATAGTCTGGCTTAATAAATCCGCCTGACCTCGTACCAATATTTTAACTCCCTGAGGTAAATTGCCTAGTGATGCAATAGTCTTCTTTACTTCTTTTACAGCTGTTCCCAGATCTTTATTATGAATATTTGCTGTTAAAGTAATAAACCTCTGCATATTGATACGGTCGTATTCGCCAGGCACTACAATTTTTTCCAATGAGGCAACATCTCTTAAATAAATTGGATTTCCTGCATTATTATAAACTGGGATTAATTCCAACTGCTCTGTTGAGTTCAATGTGTATTGAGGATATTCTACTTGTATCTGATACGCAGTACCTGTATTTTTATCTAACCAATAATTTGGTTGTGTGAAACGGCTTGATGAAGTTGCTGTTACAATTGATTTACTTATCTGATCAACCGTTAATCCTAACTTTCCTGCTTTCATGCGGTCTATATCTATTTTAATGCTTGGATAATCAAGAGGAGAAGAAATCTGTACGTCTCTTAAAAAAGGAATAGCATTTAGTTGGTTGTTTAAATTCTCAGCTATTAACCTTGTCTGAGTAAAACTCCTACCAACAATTGCTATTTCAACCGGATTATTGGAACCAAGATTTAATACCTGTTCGACAAGGTCGCCAGGCTCAAACGAAATTATTGCATCAGGAATTGCTTTTGTAATTTTATTTCTTAATTGTTCTTTAAAATTTTCAATGCCTATACCTGATTTCTTTTTCAGATTTAATTTGATCACCGATTCCTGCGGACCACTTGTCCATAAATAAACAGTGTTAATAGGATAACTTGATGGCTGTGTGCCAATAAAGGCAGAACTTATTTCAATTTTATCGCCAGTAATACTATCTGCAAGGGCCAGGAGTTTTTGTGTTGCTGCTTCTGTTCGCTCAATGCGTGTGCCAACAGGCATTCGCAAACGGATCTGTGCTTGTCCGGCATCAACTTTTGGAAATATTTCGGTACCAATAAGTGAAAATAATAAGACTAATAAACCTGCAGATACAATAAGATAGACCATGGTTATTGTTTTAGGTCTCTTTATTCTTTTTTCCAATTCCTCTTTATATCTATTCCTGAACTTATCAAAACGTTTTTCTTTCTTTTCGTTGCTTTCTTCCTGTTGATCTTTCAATAACCAGTTTGCCGCTACAGGAACAAATGTGAGTGAGAGGAAAAATGATGCAATTAATGCAAATCCGACAGAAAGTGATAATGGCATAAACATACCTTTAGGTACTCCTGACATAAATAGTGCAGGTGTGAATACAGCAAGAATGCTTAATAATATAAGAAATAAAGGTCCAGCCACTTCAGTGCATCCATCTAATATTGCTTTGCCTCTGGATTTTCCCCGTTCAAGATGCTGATGAATATTTTCAATAATTACAGTTGCCATATCCACTAAAATACCTACGGATAAAGCCAATCCTCCCAATGTCATAATATTAATAGTCTGGTTTGCAAGATATAGTATGGTTATGCCGGTCAGTAATGACAGAGGAATTGAAAGAACAACAATCAAAGCACTTCTTTTATTTCCAAGAAAAAGCAATACCATAAGACCCGTGAGTATCGCACCCAATGCGCCTTCAAACATTAAACTTTTTAAGGAATTAATTACATAGCCCGACTGGTCAAATTCATAAGTAACCTTTATATCATCAGGGATAGCCGCCTGCATATCAGGCAAAGCTGCTTTTACTCTCTTCACAACATCCCATGTGGAAGCATCTGCCCGTTTGGTCACAGGAATATAAACAGTACGTTTTCCATTAACCAAGGCGTAGCTTGTAGTAACATCTGAGCCAATGGAAACGCTTCCTATATCCCTTATATAGATTGAAGCTCCGGAACCTGACTGAAGCGGCACATTTTCCAATTCCTTTACATTTTCAACAACAGTATTCTGAGATGTAATTAAAGTTTCATCTCCGATGCGTATATTGCCCGATGGTGAAATGTTGTTTGCTTTTGCCAATGCCTGAACAATATCATCGGGTGATAAATTATAATCTCTTACTTTATCAGGATTGACTTTTACCACCACTGTTTTTTGATTTCCACCAAAAGGAGGAGGAGCTGAAACTCCTGGAAGAGTAGCAAACATAGGTCTTACACGGAATAAAGCAAGGTCCGAGATTTCACCTAATGAACGAGTTGGTGAGGTAAATACTAACTGACCTACGGGCACACTTCCCGCATCAAACCGGGTAATAAAAGGCGGTACAGTACCGGGAGGCATAAATGCTTTTGCACGATTCACATAGCCGACAACTTCAGCGAGTGCCTGGTTCATTTCCGTGCCTTCCTGAAATTGAATTTTAATAATTGCTGCACCTTGAATAGATTTTGATTCTACAAATTTTACGCCTGTTATATATAGAAAGTGATATTCATAATAAGATGTTATGTAACCCTCCATTTGTTCCGGAGAAAGCCCGCCATAAGGTTGAGCAACATAAACAGTCGGCAATCCCAATTTCGGAAAAATATCTATACGCATTTCTTTTATGGCCATAAAAGAAAAAAACAAAATGGCAATTACAGCTACAATAATGGTAACAGGTTTTCTTAAAGCTCCTTTAATTAAATTCATCTTGTATTCAATTAACCTGATTTAGAAATATGTTTAAATCTCCTTTTACTGCAGCTTTATAGAGTAATGCTTTCCACACTCCCATATAATTTGTTTTATTTTCAGTTTCTGCTTTGATAAGGACATATTGAGCCTGAATCAGTTCAGCATAATTAGCTAACCCTGATTTATACCTGGAAAGAAGAGATTTATATGAATATCTTGCCGATTCAAATAACATCGGACTTTCTTTTGCTATAGCAAGAACGTTGTTTAATGTAGTGTCTGCAATTTCGAGTTGTTTGTTAAGCTGTAAAGAAATATTATTTAGTTTTTCTGCATTTGATCTTATAAGAAATTCCTGTTGCTGCAATTGGGGTCTTATCCTGGCAAACTGCAATAAAGGAATGCTTAGTTGCAAACCAACACCGTAATTGTATCGCTGAAAAGACAATCCATCATTAGAATTTACAATACCACCAAATTGAATATCCGAGCCTCTTGCATACATAGTTCCCCAAACTCCTAAAGTTGGCATTAACGTTCTGTCAAGCATTTTTTTTCTCGCTTTGCTCAACTCAGTATTAGAATTGAACAGAGAAAATAAAGGATTTTTTAATGTATCAACTGATATAAACAGAGATGGGAGTTTTGTGAAATAGCTGCTATCGTCTACAGCAATATTTTTTTCTGAAGCCAGTAATTCTGAAAGTAAAATAATTGATAGTTGTTTAAATTTCCTGCTATTCAATAAATCAATTTTTGCGCGTGAAATTTCTGCTTTGAACAATGCACTGTCAACTCCGGGCTTTATCCCATTTAAAACTAAGGTTTTTGCTAATGAATAATTTGTTTCCGCACGTAAATAATTTCCTTCATACACTTTTACTAATTCATTTGCTGTAAGCACATCAAGGTAAGCATTAATCACTTTTACTTTATGTTGAAATATTTCATTTTGCTCATCTGCTGTCGTATACTGAAAACCTGCTTTTGCATAATTAACCTGTGCGTTTCGCTGACCAAAAGTAACCGGTTGCCAATTCAATAATAAACTGGCAGCACTCCCAAAAGCACCATTCATATTATTGCCCGAAGAAGGTGGGCCGCTAATGGGTATAATAAATTGCGGATACACCATCCCTGTAATGTTGTTGTAAGTGGCATTGTTTACCTGGTAGGAAGCATCTAAAGTTGGAATAAATGTACTACGTGATATATCAATTCCTTTTTGTGCAGCTTGCACATCCAACGCTTTTGATTTTAGCAAAGGATAATTTATTTCAGCCTGTTTCAGTAAATCGTGCAGTGAAATAGATTGTGAATTATTCTGAGCCATTATTTGCATTGACAAAAGCAGAAGAAAATATTTAAGCCATTTCATAATATATTTTTTAGAAGTAGTACGACAGTTGATAGTGAATTGTCGATGTGATAAATAATTTTTTAATTTCATGATACTTTTAAATGTTCTTTAAAAAAAATACTAAATGTCAGTTGTCTCTATGAAACTTGCCTTTTCCTAAGGATAACCAAATGGCTTTGCCGGAATTTCTATTATTGTCCTATTGGTGATCTGATATTCTGATGTTTGTGTTTTCAACATCGCCTTGCTAACAACTTATTAATTGAGTTAATTTTATTTTGACCAATTTACATTACCTTAAAATTTGTTCTTTCTGAAATAAACAAATCAGGACTGGTTTTGTTTTATTTAAGATATTTAATAAATTTATATATCTGATATTAATAGATTGATCTCCATATACATAATCATTTAAAATCTTAAGGCTACAGGATGACTCCCTCCTACCTCATCAAAAATAAAATCCTAATAAAAGTAATTAAGATTCTTGGGTTGAATTAATATTGGCCGGAAATGGATCACTCTGGAACCGGTTAATTTTGCTTTTTTTTGCTTAATCCTGCTTAGGGGTAAAAATGAAAAACCCTGAAACAGAGGCTATTTCAGGATTTTGCTGTAAATTGCATTTTCATTTGGCGGAGAAAGAGGGTATGTAACCCTATTCCCAGTATCTTGATAATGTTTTATTTACAGGCTCCTGAAAATTATGTTCACCGATTGGTTCACCTGAGTTTAAATACATCCAAAGAACTATCTTTACCAAAGATATAAAAAAATTGTAATCTAAAGTAGAGTCTGAAGATTTAAAATGGTCATAAAGAATTTATCTTTTTATTAAAGTTGGTTTCTCATATTCGTCACAATTCGGGCCATTAAAATGTATGAAATCGGATGGTTATTTACGTTATCGAAAAAATAGAGGTCTTGTAACACCTTGAAGTTATCTTTTACAAAATCCTTAATGGAGAAGACGGCATCACTTATCCTGGAATATTCAAACTGGAATCCAAAATCCTTCAGGGAATCAACCATCGGTAAAGTATCCTTATCCTTTGACATATTTTGATAGATCATTCATAAACTGCTAAAGTACAATTTCTTTTAAGTTGAAATTATTTTTATTCCGGTTGTGTATGAGTAAAACTAAGTGAGTAAAATTTTAGCTCTTTTTCAGAGTGTACTCAGATGGAACTTAAGTGCTCTATTAATATATAAAGACTTATTTGAATATAAATTTTATCTCTGTTGACTCCAGATTAATTTTACATCCGCCATAATCTTCTACGGTAAATGTTTAGGTATTTTGCAGTTCTCTTTTCACAGTTTTCGAGTTTATCCGATAAATCGGGGAACTGTTTTAAATGAAAAGACAGTTTAAACATTATTTCAAAGGCGACATTATCTATTTCCCGACTGACGGAATGGAATTCCAGACACAGGTTTACTCAACAAGTGTCGCCTGACTTTTTTAATCTTAGATTATTACAATTGACAAATGAGGTGATTTAAGCTAATACCTTTGCCGATATGATGATGTGCGATTCCCAATTTTACAGTAACTTTTTATATTATGGAAACCTTTTATCAGCTTGAGGGTGAGGTCAATTCGTAAATCTGATTTTATAAATATTTGTATATCTGTATTATAACAAATATGTATGTTTTTGTAACAATTATTATATTTTAACAATGAAAGTACGATATTAATGAAGTTTTTATTATAAATTGCTATGAATTGCTTAAAGGTTTTAAATAATATCATCAAAAATTACGTCGTTAATATCTTATTATTATGAAGAACGATTCAATATCAGCATCATCCAAGATTAAGGAAATAATCAATTTGCATAAGTCAGGCATATTAAACGATGAAAAATACCATGACTTATTAAAATCACAGATTATTAATCAGTTGGACGCACGACCTTTAAAGAAATTGGAAACTGAGAAAGAATCAATGTAAGTTTCAAAAGGAAATATTTCTCACTCATCCAGAAAAATTGAAAAGGATAAATATGATTTGCTTAAATCAGATACAATTCATATAGGTGAAGTGCAACCTTTAAAGGAGAAAGTAGAAAAAATATTATGGACACTACTGAATTAGAGGTGTTGAAAGATAATACACCTCTTATTGATACAGAAAGTAATTCATGGAATGAATCGTTTTTGAGAATAATCTTTATCAGATTATTCTCAGTTACGATTAGTGATAGTTTTTTGTTGCATACTTAGGAAATTGCAATTGCTGAAGGAGGGTAAACAGATTTTTCAAAATATATTTGACATTAATTAAGTTTTATTGTTATCTTTTGTCCTGCAGGCACATCCACTTTTGGCCAGTTAAGAAAGCCATTCAATCCTAGTGGTTTTTGCGCCTGCTCCTTCGATTCTGCAAGAACTTTCACTTTTGCATCATATGTAGTCGGATTATAAAGAGACAAAGAAGCTATCCCATTGTCAGCTTCATTAAGGGTTGCTTCTACGTGATCCATTGAAAAAACCTTTTTTGAATCAAGATCCACGTAAACACCCGGCAATTCAACTATTGTAAGCAACATAGAAGTTTCTGCCCAGCATGAATAAGCATAGGTTTCTCCAATACCTTCCAGCCAGTCGTTCAAATCGCAACGTTCTGAAATCCAGCCATCATGAAAGCCTGGTTGAGGGTGTTCCTTCCATGACATGAATTGAGGAATAGCATGGGCAATATCTCGCAAAAGGTTGATATAAAATACATCCTTGCTGGCTCTATAAAGTTTTAAAAGGGCTAGCCCTGAATGTGTACAAATTCCTCCGGGAGCAGTTTTGTTCTGGGTGTTGGCATAAACACCACCGGTTGTTCGTATATCTAATTTTTGATGGGCTTTATTAGGTGGAAATTTAAAGTCATATCCTACGATCCATGAAGCAAATTGGTGTGCCATCTCTTCTGATCTTGTGAGCCATTTCTTATCTAATGTAGTCTCATATAATTCCACCATGCCTTCAAGTAAACCATACGAAGATTCGCTGTCGAAACTCTGCATAGCATCCCCTGGACCGCCGCATGATATTCCCTTGGTTATAAAATTTTTATAATAATATTCTCCTATTGCTTCAGCGGTTTCAAGGTATCGTTTATCGCCGGTCTGACGGTAAGCAACACATAATGAGGCAGGAAAAATCCCTGCGCTTGTTGTATTGCCCACAATAAGCTCACCATTCTGTTGGTTGACGAATTGCCCAAGCTGACCATATTTTTCCCATGTTTCTATCTGGGCATTCAAAGCCTTTAGATTACCTTCTTTCCATGAGTCTTTAACAGGAATGTTTAATTTCTGCATCAGGTCGAACTGCTTAAAAATATAATATGTGGCATCTGCATTTTTACGCACAAGATGCAAATTTTTTCCAAGTGCTTTGTTCGGGAACGCGCCCTCAAATTTGCCTTTATAACCAATATCGTAGTAATAACCCGAAGGAGAAATGCCATTTGGAAACAGCCAATCAAAGTTCTTTAGCACACGTTCTCTGGTTTCCTTGCTTCCTTCAGCAAGTAATGGAAGGGTCGTCATCATTCCTCCTACCCATCCTATCTGCCAGTCCTGGAAAAAATCATCAGTGACGCCTACCGCATAATATCCTTCTTCCCTCCAGTTCTCGCTGTTGAATTTCTTTTCCTGAATAGGGAAGATTGCTGAAAATGGAATCAGATCAGGTTTTTCAGCTGATGGATAGGTTTTAGTCCTAAGGTCGGCAAGCTCGTCAAAAAGAGTCTGTATCCCGGGACATTTGAAAAAATCAACAATAAAAGATATTTTAGTTTTATCGCCAGCCTTAAAACTGGCAGTTTTATCGGTTGAAGGTACTGCATCCATCCTGCATTGCCAATGTCTCTGTATCTCCCTGACTACAGGTGATGTCAGGGTTATAGTTGCTATATCCCGTGCATTATTTTCCTCTATGTCAATTCCATAATCGCCATAATCTCCAGCTTGCTGAAAGCAAAGAAAAAAGCCTGACTTTGATTTTTCTGACCGGAATCCCAGACAAGGAATAGACATGCTGCCGCTTCTTTCCTGTATTCTGGAAAATCCGTCGCGATAGTTTAACCGGGGCTGATCGCTCAATAAAATCGGATTCTTAAGACCTAGTTGGCCAGGATCGTTAAAAAATGGCATATAATCCATTACAACTGCCGGATAGCGATTGCCGTTATAAACCGCTGCAGGCATCAGAACATAGTTTTCCTTTGACCAGTCATTGAAGTTGAAATCCACCGATAAAGAGGCGTTTGTCACTTCGCCGGAAAGGCAGCTGAAATAAATCGTAACTTCATATTTACCATCCTTTTCGAGAGGCTTTATGTCTTTTGTTATCTGCCACTTTGTTCCTTCAAATTCCAAACTTTCAGTGCTGGCCACTATCTCAACAGATTTACGCCCTATAAGATAATTAAATCGTGAAGGATCATACTGATTGATCCGTGCTGAAATAATGCCATGATTATTGGCCATATCTACAGACAGATTCTGTCCATAAGCGCTATGAACAGATAAAAGTGAAAATCCTAAAAAAACTGACACAAAGTATTTTAAAAGATTAATCATTACAATTCAATTTAAACATTTTCAAAACGCACAATATATATACCTCTCAACATTACAGGATCACTTCGAGAATTGAATGGATCTTCAGCTCAGGGACCACAACCTTCGAAACCCCATTCTGAAAATCAATTTCCAGTTCTCTGCCATCTGGTTGAAGTAATATTTTAGAAGGTTTCTGTCCTGTATTAATACTGACTCTTAGGTTTTTTAATGAAGGAATTTCATCATACCCGATTGCATTCTGATTAGTATGTTCGCCTGCAATATTTAAAAGATTCACATACATTCTGTCATTAAGTCTATTTAGTGTTATATGCACCAGATGAGTATCTGCTACTTTTACAAGCTGGTCAGGGAATAATTCAATTATACTACTATTGATGAAGTCCCGTAATATAGGAGACTTATACTTTTTATAATCTGATCCTGCATTAAAATAGACTGCAAAAATCTTTCCATTTCCAACATTATTAAGTGAAGAAGATATCATTTCCCCTTTGAGCCTGAAATCACTTCCTCCATAAAAGGTTGAGATTGTTTTTACTCCTGGGTTCACCTCAACCGAATCAAGAGGTGAACATATCGCTCCGATTTTGTCAGATATTGCTATAAAGGCCTGAGTTTCATTCAGAGTCTTAAGTGATTTAATCCCAAGTTCTTTCTTAAAAAGTTTAGCTGTTTCTGTACCTAAGATCAACAACTTCCCGCCATTTTTAACATAACTCTGCAATTCTTCAATAAATGCCGGTTCAAGATAATTGCATTCGGGGATTATAATAAGAGGATACTTATCCATTTTTCCTGTGAGAGTATGCTCCATCAGAATCTCAACAGGATACTGGTTATCAAGTATCAGGTTCAAGGTTCCTTCCAGTTTTCCAAGTGGGTTTGAGTATGGATGTGGCGCATCTTTCTGATATGAAATGGTTGGATAAAGCAAAGCAATCTGGGGTATTGCCTTAGCTTTCTGACAATAAGGTTGTCGGCCACGACAAAATGCAGCAATTTCAGATAAGGTTGTAGCAAGCCAGGGCTTTAGCGATAAGTCGCGGTTCTGTTGAAAATAAAACTGAACTCCACCTCCCATTGCCATAATCTGGGCAGCCTCCTGTTCAAGCTGAACTGTTGATTTAATACTCATAGGCATTTTGCCTCCATCCCATGAGAAGCCCCAGACCATAAGGTCCCATGGTTTTCCCTGTGGAGCCAGGCAACGCGCCTCGAATGCTGAACGATAAACTCCATTCTGAGGAGTGACATCCCCAGATAAATAATCAACATTGATAGTTACCTTTTCAGGCATCATTGATGAAAAAGACCAGTTGCTGGTAATCTGAAAACCCGGATTATACTCGTGAATTGCATTAACGTACTTATTCAGGTGTTCGCGGAACAACCTGCGTGTATACTCCATAAATTCAGGATAATACTTATCCGTTTGATTTCTCGGAATTTCAGTTATCCCTGTTTCCTTTGTAAACCTGTCCAAGGAAGCGTTACCATAATCGGGTTCCACAGCCCAGCATTCGCCGTCGATCCAAGCACCATCTACTTTGTAATCGCTGAGTTCCTTAAGCTGAGGTATCATGTAGGTATCTAGATAAGGACTGAAGAAAGAAGTTTTTTCAATGCTGGGTTCTCCGTTTGCTTTAATAATTGCCCAGTCGGGATGTTCTTTTACGACTTTATAATCAATTACGCCTGAGAAGTGCATAAACAATGCAACATTATCCTTTTCTGTTATTTCCCTCCAGAGTTTTAGTGGGTCCTTCTCGAAACCTTTAACATGGTACCCTACTTTTGTCGGATAACTGGATATACCCGGGTGACCCTTACAGTCGATCTGGATAAAATCAGGACGAACTTTAAGGAGGAACGTATCGATCATCTCCGCTGTGAGTGTTTTACCTGCATCCGTAATATCCTCACTTGCGTGTAGATCGAAGTGTATCCCGAAAAAGCAGTCTGCCCTCTTCAGTTTAACCGACGATTTTTCGCTTTGTGCGAATGTTATTAGGCTTATAAATCCGAAGATAAGGAGGAATGTCAGCGTATTTCTTTTCATATATGTTTATATTAGTTGCTATTTCTTGTTAAAACCATACGAAACTGAAACCCAGTCACACTTCCTACTTAGACTTGACAAATGTATTGAGAAAAACTGGCTGTGTCCACGCAAATGTCGATTTGGAGTCCATAATTCTTACCCGGACATATTTTTCATGACCTGTAAATCTGTATTTTGATGCTAAATCGAAACTGGTAGCAAGTATTCTACCATTTTCACCAATAAACTCAGTTGTATAACTCATTCCTTGCTCAGGATTAATTTTCAGCGAAATCTCTGACTCTGT
>PLLX01000252.1 GCA_003141415.1 Bacteroidales bacterium | reverse complement strand
GAAGTTGCAAATAAATATTTTCGAAGAGTTCTTAATCAACTGAAAGAGCCACAATTAAACTTACTTTGCCGAAAACACAATATTGATTGGAAAAAACCAGCTGACGAAAAAATACATTTAATTATTAAATCGGGGATTAATTTTCAATCAATTCTCATTGACGGAATTTTCAAAGAAAATAATAAGCTTTCCGAGAAAAAAGCTGTTGTTAACGAATTGATTGAAAAAGGTCTCTGTATTTCACAAATAAGAGGGAATACACTTGATGAAAAAGTGCAAAACCTTGTAAACTATTTCGAAGAGGTTGATAAGGACGACAAGATCAGTATTTCAATTGATGGATACGATAAACTTCTAGTTGATCTCAACGCTTTTATCCCTGAAACAAAGTCCTATATCAAGCAAGAGTTCGATTTACAGGACGATGAAATTCTAAATAGCTCCTATCTACTTGATTATAACATTAAACCGATAGATGTCCTAGATCTTATATCAGAACAAAAAATCAAAGAATTTTGCGAAAAAATGTCAATTAAAGTTCGTGGAAACCTTTCTTTTAATGTTTTGGAAAAGTACAAGGATGCTGAGAATCTATATATCGAAAATTATAACTTGATAGCGTTCAGAGATATCAATGGATTGAAATTGAATGGAATTATTATTAAGGAAGGTGATATGGGTGTTAAATTTGAAGATGTTACAAAATCTATTTTTGAAAAATTAGGGTTACCAGTTGATGAGAAACTCCGAAAATCTATTAATAATACTAAAAACAAAATTGATATTGTGATTAACCTGGGTAATAATGAGTTAATACTTGTCGAATGTAAAACATTAAAAGATTCAGGTTATAATAAATTTGCTTCTGTTTCCAGACAAATGAAGGCATATATAGATATAGCCCAGTCAAAAGGTTATCGAGTGATAAAGAGCTTATTGATAGCCGCAGAATTCAGTGAAGATTTTGAGAAAGATTGTCGAGAAGAGATAGAATTCAACTTATCATTAATAAGTGCCCAGACATTGGCAAATATTTTAAATGGATTTAAAAATACTAGACACAAACAGTTTCCTTACCAATTATTAATGAAAGATGTTCTGATAAGTGAAGATTGGGTAATGAAGGCAATAAGTAAATAATCACGTCGGTTTTCGATATGAAACTAAAAATCTACCATCTTGTTGAGAAAGGATCTCATGGCTCTCTAGTTGTGTAACTTTGATATGATATAATTACTATTCAAATTTCAAGTTTTATTGAATGATGTCATTATGAAAACCAAGTTAGGTCAATTTAAAAAAATAATTCTTCCAATATTATTATTTATATCATTGTGTTTTAATATATTATTGCTTTTAAATAGAATTGATTTTAAAATAAATCATATTCCTTCTAAGACTCAAGAATTACAAAATAAATCATTTAAGAAATTTATTGATTCTCCTACTATCCCCTTCGATAAAATACCTAAAATTACGCCCAACGATACGCTGAAATAAAACGCATCTACTTATTTTCTACTAAGTATCAAATACCGTATCATTATTCGACAGATGTGGCTATTATTTATTATGTGGCGAAATAATCACTTTTTAAAACTCACTATATCATTATTATGTTTTATACATTTTATGCATAGTTGATTGACCTGCAAAATAAAATTGACTTTAGTTTGAATAAGAAATAACTTTGATTAAGAAAAATATGATGCAGATAAAACCATTGGCTTACAAATAATGCTAGTATTAATAATTTATTTCAAAACATGGAGGAATACTTATGGACAAAATCATAGTAAAAGAATACGAGTGGGGTAAAATTACTCGTATCAGGATGTTAGTTACTGGTGTTATCTGTTTAGTATTTAGTATTTTGTTTATTATAACTAAGCATACGGCATTTGTTAAAATTTGCGCCTTCCTTATAGCCATAGCTGCAATTATTAAATTTGTGCAATATTTTTATATGTTAAAAAACAAGATTTTTATTCAGGTCGCCAACGATGGATTAAAAATATCTCCAAATATTGAGGACTTTGTTTTTTCCTCAAAAGCCGTTGAATGGAAAGATATTTCAAGAATTAAAAAAAATCTATCTCAAATTACTTTAATCCTTATAAAGGGGGGTGATATTAAAATTCAATTATCTTTCTTAAATAAAGATGACCGAGATAATCTTGCTCAAATCATCCAAGAATACATCGAAAAGAATCAACATATACACGGGTAAAATAGTTGTTCTAATTGTTAAATGGATGCCCCAAGATTTATAATTTTGGGGCATTTTAAGTTTCGTAATATATTAATATACAGATACATGTAATATGTTTTACCACATCAATTTACGTCCGATGATGCATTTGTTGGAGGATATACCTTTACGCAACCCTGAGAACTAATTCTTGCTTATAATGTATTCCCTTTGATTCGTCAAACATTTAATAAGCTATTTTTGTTAAATGTGATAGTTGATAGTCCTCATTGAAATGGGCTTAAATTGGCTGGGAATGAATTACATAGGCTAGAATTATTTTTGATAAAAAAGGAAAACCCAAAAAAAAGTGAAGAAGTTAATATTGGGCAAATGTGCTGCAGAACCGACTAATTTCAGGGCACGAATAAAGCCCTGTAGGGATCCATTAGAGCCAGCTTAAGCTCTATTGGATATAAGTTATCACTCGTTGCTTTTGGGGCATAGATTGTACGCTAATATTGCTGAGAACGATCTTAGATTAGATTGATATCCTCAGGATTAAAATCAAACAAGTTTATCCTTACTTCCAGGTCAATAGATCCCTAAAAATCGAACGCCAGGATTCGCCATTCATCTCTATTTTGGGATGAGTGGCTTTCTTTAGTAGTCGAGTCATGCTGTATTTTCTTTATTGTTGTTCTGAGATGGTTCACCTCGACTTTAAGTAATCAAGAACCACTGAAAATCAACAGTGCTAAGTCCATCCATCTGAGTTAATCCCTGGGTGGATGGATTTTTATTTCAACATAAATAAAATTGACTTTAATTCAGAAAAATTATAATTTTGCTTAATAATCTGTAAATCAGGCTAAAGTATTTCCAATTATTTCAAGAATCTTATTCATATTATTTGTTGTTTTTTTCATCTCATGTAAGAAAGATGAAAACAATAATAATAATGGACCAAAAACAATTAATATCACAATTACAGGGGTAATCTCCGATCAGGTTACCGGTCAACCATTAAGTGGGGCCACTGTTTCATGTGGAGTTCAAAAACCCGGTATGTCAGTGGATAGATTAATGTTTCCTAAAGACACAACATTATCCGGGACGGATGGTACATATAAACTCATTACCCAATCTCCTCATGGGATGAATGTGCCATTGAGTTCGAAGGGAGATTGCATAGCTTTAATTGCAGCTAAACAAGGTTTTCCTGGCAGTATGCTTGTGTATTTAGATTATTGGAACGCACAGAATTCTGTAATAAATATCCAGTTGTATCACTATTCTCAATTAAACCTGCATATAAAAAATGACACTATTAATAATAATATTGATGAGGAAAAAATCTCGCTACTTCGTCTTGGAAATACTGAATTTATGACAATTTGTAAGGGAAGAAAATTTGATACAATATATGAGATTAATAAGCTCTGGGGAAACCTCAGATATAATATGGATCTGTCAAATTCTGGAGGATATATTTATGATACAATTACCCTAAAACCCGACATAATCAATTTTTTTGATATTATATTCTAATCTTAAATTAAGATATGCTCGTTAATAGGTGTTCGGGTATGCTCTCTATTCCATCCATATAGATTAATTCTTAGGTGAATGGATTTTTAATGAAAAATAAACTTGACTTGTATTAAAATTGTCTCGTAACTTTGTTACAATCAGCTTATATTATACTATTCACCAAACAAATCTGATCAGGATTTTTTTTGAGTGAATAATTTAAAACCTATCCAGATGAAAAGGTTTTTATTATTATTTTTTATTCCGTTATTCTTAGGGTTAAGTATATCAGATTGTAAGAAGAATGAATCAATCTTCTCCCACAATAATTATACAGAAATATACCTGGGGACATGGGATTTTAAATACGCTTGGTCAAATTATGATCAAATGATTGGTATTAGAAAGGGCGATTCAACTACTTTTACAGGAGTTATTTATCCTGGATCTTCAATTGGATATATAACGATAGTATACACTGAAGATAACACTTTAACAAAGAAAGTTGAATCGGATGGGAAAATATTAAATACCTGTATAGCACAAAACCATGGGTCAGCAGATTGTAGTGGTTATTTTGAAGGAGACAGCGTGCTCCACTATAATACTTACGAACAGTTTCCACCAAATCAGGTTCATTTGTACACCTCAACTCTTATTGGAAGAAAGCTAAGTAATAGTAACACTTTAAATCAGAAGCCCAAAGTTTCAACTACAAACGCAACAGGCGTTTCAACAACCTATGCAATATTACATGGAATAGTTAATCCTGATTTTTTGTTTACTACTGTTACTTTTGAATATGGCACTTCTTCAAGTTACGGGGATACAATTTCAGCCGTAACAAAAACAATTCTAGGCTATAAAGAATTCAATGTAAGTGTCAGTATTTCAGGATTGACTCCTGGAACAGAATACCATTTCAGAGTAAAGGCTGTAAACTCCCTAGGTACAACTTATGGGAACGATATGAATCTTAACACATCTTTACCTGGTTCTGTAATTGACATTGATGGGAATGTTTACAAAACAATCCAGATAGGATCACAGATTTGGATGGATGGAAACCTTAAAGTGACTAAATTTAATGATGGAAATACTATACCATTGGAAACCGATAGCAGTTCCTGGAGAAAATTAACAACTCCGGGTTACACCTGGTTTAATAATGATGTCTCCACCTATAAAGCTACTATGGGAGCCTTTTATAACTGGTATGCTGTTAATACAGGCAAACTCTGCCCCATGGACTGGCACGTACCTGACAGTTTGGAATGGAGTTCTCTTGAAAACATAAGCGCCCTTACAGTTCTGCCAAGTGGCGGGAGAAGACCTGATGGATCATTTTTTGGTGCATCTTATCCTACATCTTATGAATGGTACTCCGGGTATGAGTGGACTTCCAGTACAGCTTATAGCTATAATAAAACCGACGCATTTAGTATATTTCTATATTATAGCCACAATAGTCTGACTATAATGAACTTTTCTATGAATTTCGGATATCCTGTTCGTTGCATAAAAGATAATTAACCAGGTAAAAGGTACTCGGTCACTCTCGTTCAGCTGCATGAAGGAACTTGCCTGTTAAGGTATGCCGCTGAATCGTTCCCTCGTTTGAGTAGTGCGACCTGCGGCATCCGGCATTAATCCTCAATCGCAGGCTTTACATGATGTAATATTTTGTGAGTCGGAAAAGCCGGAGCCTTCGGTAACAAGTTAACTTTTCCTTTGTCACAAAATACCGCCTGCTTACTTGGAGGAACGCCGTCTGCAATCGCAAATCCGGTCGCACTTCTACTCTTATTAATTCAATTATTAATCCTAAAACCTGATCATTAGTCAGGATTTTTCATTTATAGTTATCATTAATCCAATTAATCATGAACGTAAAATGTAGAATTTGTGGCGAATTTTTCTGTCCGTCTGAGGACAGTTTAGACCTTATCATAGAAGGAATTATTTCATCTGAATCGATGAACATTTGCGACGATTGTCACGATCTAATGGAGCTCACTGAACATGATCTCTCAGAATCATTTTCAGATGCAGGTCCATGAATAAATTGCTGAAAATTCCCAGGCACAAGGCTTGGGGAATTATTCAATAAGTTTTTGAATTTATATTTCCTTTTAACTTGACGAAAAAATGAAAATCTTCATAATAATTTGTTTTATCATCTTGATTGTCTGGATTATTCTGGATAGTCTGGATAATAATGATCGAGATGATAATATTTATCAACAGTTGTGATTTTGTTCCTTATTATGTTAACCAGCCAGAATATTGACACCTCGCCGGAGTCTATATTAAAATTTGTGCAAATCCGTGTATGCAATCTCATTTTTTGATTAACTTTCATATCGATTGTGAAGAGTCGGACAAAAGCCTTTAAACATTGAGGATGCAGCGGATTGTTTACGAAATGCTTCTGTGACTGACGGGGCTTTGCCTTAAAAGGATGTGAGTAGATGACCTCCTGAAAACAAGTTATATTTTGATTTTTACTGGATATTAATATAGAAACTTTGATGAGCTTTTTTACACAAAGCAAGGATTTAGTTAGATGGAATTATTAGACATACACCTATCTAAACAAGCATTTGATTTTAAAATGCCAATTTCCTAACGCAATAAACGAGTTAGCGGTAAGCATTGGCAATCTGCAAGATCGTATCTGGATTAAAATGCCAACCGCTAACTAAGAATGGCAACCTATAAGATTTTAATCTGATAACAAACCATGAATGTTATGACACCAAAAAAATCCAATACTATGAAATGGCAACTTTTTATAACTATTTACTTCTTGACTTCATGCTTCCTGGCTGCTCAAGTTTCTGACTACACTTATGGTTCAAAATCTGTTAGCTCCGATAATAAGTATGGCCAATTGATAATGGAAATGCCTTTTGGAGCTAAACTATACAGAAATCACTATATTAAGGCTCAGGAACTACTAGACACTATTAAAAGCTTATACAAAGGGAAAGCAATATTTATGGACTTTTGGGCAACCTGGTGCAGTCCATGTATACAAGCAATGCCAAATACTAAAAGACTCTATATTGAGACAAAGAACTTACCCATTGAATTTATTTATTTATGTACCGATTATAGGACAAGCATGGACAATTGGATAACTAAAATATCAATATTACAGCAACCCGGAATTCATATATTTGTTGAAGATGCAATCATAATTGAAATGTGGAAATCATTCCCCGTAGGAGGTGGTTTCCCGAGTTATATATATATAGATTCAAATGGTCAATTTGAACCAGACGCAGTTCCACTAAATGAAAGTACAACCGCAGAAAGACTATCAGGACTGATTAAAAAATAAGAGCCAACCGCTAACAACGGTCGGTTTAATTAATTGGCTTCCCGCTTCGCTGACTGTAACAAACCATTATTTGTTATACCTTGACTGAATCAGCTTCGCGGGGCACGGTCGGCAACCCGGACTACTTCTCGATCAGCCCCTAAAGTCTATGGGAGCAAATTCATTTCAACTTATCAAATTTTGTCGTACCCGGACTGATTCTACTGCCGAGACAATGTAAATAGGGCTGCCGGCCGACGCTCAGTTGTCATGGTTTTTGCTATTCCATCTTGACAGCTTTATCGTGACCAGACAACTTTCGTCCATCTACCGGGACTTGGTACCGTCAAGACAGTTAAATCGTGACCCGTAAATCACAAACATCCCCGGACGTGCAAAAACCACGCCAACGCGACGCAGACGGCAACTCAATTAAACCGCCGTACTATAGCTGCTACAATTTAATTTCTGGCACAGGAATTGTTTATGAAAAGATTAAACAACCTTATCCTGATATGAATAAAAACAAAGTATTTGTAGTGGCGTTGATTTTATTATTCACCCAGCTTTCTCTTGGGAGAAGTCAAAATTCCCAATATCCTCCTGCTTATGACTCTCTCAGGGTCATTGAAAAAGTGTATCTCCATATCGATCGTGAAAGTTATTATCCAGGCGATGATATCTGGTTTAAAGCGTACCTCATCGATGCCACGGAAAAGTTGCTTACTAACAATAGCATGAATCTTCACGTTGAACTCATCTCTCCCGATCTAAAAATTATCGATAGCCATGTTGTAAGATTAGATAAAGGGCTGGGAAATGGCGATTTCCATTTGTCAGAAAAAATTCAATCTGGTAGTTACAGGATAAGGGCGTACACTAATTATATGCGAAACTTTGGTGATCAGTTATTCTTTATTAAAGACATCACAATTATCAACTCTTCAGATGCTCTAAAAGCATTTTCGGACAGCATTAATTATAATAGAAATAAACCTGATATAAGCTTCTTCCCTGAAGGTGGTTCACTGGTTGATGATGTCACATCCCTGGTCGGATTCAAGGCAGTTGACGCGACAGGAAAAGGATGCGAGATAACCGGAAAGGTATACTCCTCACATAGTGATACGGTAGCTTCATTCAATAGCACTTTTAAAGGAATGGGCACTTTTAATCTGAACCCTGCTCCCGGTGAGCAATATTATTCCATTATTTACGATAATAATGGCGATTCAGCAAAAACTCAAATTCAAAAAAGCCTGAAAACCGGTATGGTTTTACATGTTTCAGAAACACGTCCAGGAGAGCTTGATCTTGCCATCCGGACTAATATGGAAACCCTGCCTGTGCTCACAGATCATGATCTCTCTCTAACAGTTTCACTTCACAGTACCATTTTGAAGACAATATTCTTCCGGGTAAAATCTCTCAACAGTCACATGACCCTAAAAACCGATGAATTTCCTGACGGAATAGTGTCTCTTACAATATATGACCTTGAGGGTAAACCCTTTTGCGAAAGACTCGCTTTCGTTCACAACAATGATGATGAAGAGCTTACAGCAAAAACCGATAAACCTGTTTATGCCACCCGGGATTCAGTTTCGGTCAGAATATCTTTGTCAGGATGTCCAGTTCAAGATCAGGATGCTTTTCTTTCATTCTCAGCTTCCAATGAGATATCTGTAGATGAAACCGATCTTTACACCACTAATATCTCTTCATGGTTCCTGCTCGAATCGGATGTGCGGGGAGATATCGAGACACCATCTTATTACTTTGACCGGTCGAATGCTGACCGACTGAAAAATCTCGACATTCTTCTGCTGACCCAGGGTTGGCGCGACTTTAAATGGAAGTATGAAAATTATTTTGAGACTAAAAATGGATTCACCATTTCCGGGAGGGTGAGGAAAAAACTGGTCAATGAACCTCTTGAGAACTCTACAGTGACCCTCGGATTATTTGAAGGTAAAAGACCAAATGTCTATTTGGTACCTGTCGACTCCTCGGGAAGGTTTCTTATCAAGGGAATTGATTTCACAGGAAAAGCAAGTTTAATTGCCAGTGTTACCAATGATAAAGACAAGCTGAAAGGCTGGCTTATTCTGGATTCAATAAGTTATATACCGGAAGAGGTACATAATAAAAACGTAAATATCAGACAAGTTATTAGAGATAGCCCGATAAAAACTGATTCTAAATCATCGGTGGAAATTAATGACTCCCTGAAATATTATAAAAGCAATAACAATTTAAGAAAGAAATACAAACTGTCTGACACTATTGAGATTGGCGAGGTGATAATAAGTCCACGGCTCAAGTTCGAACCATATACACCACGTCGTCAGAATGAAATTAACCTCAGAACATTGTTTCCCGATCGCGAGATGCTTGTAACTGCTGACCTTGAAATATACAATACATTAGGACAGCTTTTGTTCATGAAGCTACATATTACCTATAATGATAGTCCCGGAGTCAGTAATATTGGAGGGTTTTTGACAACGCAAGTGCCCGGAAAGAACTCATGCAACAAATTGACCAATCCTCTAACAATGCTTGATGGTATGGAAGTACAATATGATGCTATAGCAACCATTCCGATAAGCTGGGTGGAGAGAATTGATGTTCTTTGTCCTATAAACGGCGAGTTGGAATGGGGTGAAAGAGGTAATAATGGGGTCGTTTCAATTCTATTAAAAAGTGACGCCTTCTGGTCCAGCACAACTCCCACTTATCACTCTGTCAATAAATCAATTACCGGATATAATGAACCGCGTATTTTTTATTCTCCAAAGCATCAAAACCCCCTGAAAGCTGATAAAAAACCCGACCTTCGGACAACCTTGTTCTGGGAGCCCAACATTGAAGTGGAAAATAACAAAGAAGTATTACTGAATTATTTTAATGCAGATAATCCTTCAAAAGTTAAGGTGATTGTGGAAGGTATTACAACTGGAGGAATCCCTGTGACAGGTATTACAGAATACGAGGTGAAATAAAGTTCATAATCAAAAACTTCGACCAAGACCCTAAGACAAATTATCTCATACTTAAAAGTGTAACCCTATCCTAGAACGAGACACCACTTAAATCGAAAAGAGATGATACGACACTTAATCTTTATTGGTTTACTATTCTCGATTAATCATCCTGTGATTTACTGCCAGCAGCTTGATTATATAAGAGGAAAAGTTATTGATTCAAAAACATCCGGACCTGTACCATACGCGACAGTACGTCTTAAAAACTCTCAGGTTGGGATCATTTCAAACGCTGAAGGTGATTTCAGAATATTAAACAATCCCGGATTTCAATCCGACAGTCTGATCGTTTCCTGTATTGGATTTCACAGGCTTTCATTGGCTTTCAGAGTTCTAAAAACATCTGGAATGAACAATCTAAAGCTTGTACCCAATATCTATGTTCTGAATGAGGTCAGGGTAACTNNCCAGAAAAAGAAGACTCAGCCCGGAAATTATAATAGCCAGGGCACTCAGAAATATTAAGAATAATAATCCGGCTATACCGTTCAGTTACGTATCCTATTACCGGGATTATCAGAAGGACAGCAGTAATTATCTTAACCTGAACGAGGCGATCATCCAAACTCTGGATAAGGGCTTTGCCTGTTCATCAGATTCAAACAGGTACAGATTACTCGATTTCAAAAAGAATATGGATTTCTTAAGAATGAATATAACTCCCTATTATGATCTTCCGGAAACTGATCATTCTGATGAATCATTTAAAAGAATACCCCATGCTATGGTTGGTGATCAATACGGCAATGAGCTTTTTATATTGCTGGTTCACGATGCAATCAGAAATTTCGATAAAAGATCATTTTCATTTGTTGATACTCTCACACAGGATTTTATCAAAAATCACAGGTTTTCAACGCCAGTTGGAATTTATGATGGAAGTACATTATTATATAAAATCGACTTCACCGCAAAACGTCAGATCACAGGTGATAGCATCCAGCTGAATGGTGCAATATTCATTCAGCCCGATGATTATTCAATACACAAACTTGAGTATTCCGCATCATTTCCAAATTCAGAAAAAAAGAACAAGCAGATTTTCAATATTGAGACTGAATACGGGCACGAACCGGCAGTTAATTCCAGGATGTGTCTTAAATACATATCTT
>PLLX01000075.1 GCA_003141415.1 Bacteroidales bacterium | reverse complement strand
GAACTTGTGCAAACGATACAGAAGCGTAATTATGAGGGTCTTAAATTTACTCCACGAATATTTGAAGGAGAGACTCACATTTCCGTTTTTTCCACCGCACTGACTAATGGATTGAAAACCATATTCAAACGTTAAGTGACTACTAAATGAATAAAATAATCAATTGAATTATAAGACAATTCAGTTGAGTTAATTCTTGTCGGATTGGATTAACAAACAGGCATTTTAAAGCAATTCACTTACGAAAACCCTAACCTATGAAAATGTTACGAAACGTATTGGTAATCATGACAGCAATGTGTCTGTCCTTAACATCCTGCCAGAACAAACAAATAAATGAAGAACTCGCAAAATATAAGGAATTAGACAGCAAAGAAGCCAGCAACATTGAAACTGTAAAGCAATTTTATATGCACTTGGACAAATTTCTTGACGAACAAGAACGGAATGCTTTTACTAACATGTGGTCTTCTGGTAGTAAAAGATTTGGTGGAAGTTCAGATGAATCTATGTCAATGGAAGAAATGACTCCATTTTTAAAATCTTGGTATACCGCTTTCCCAGATTTGAAACATCAGATTGTAAACATAATCGCTAAAAATGATTAAGTTGTTGCCCAAGTAAAATACTCTGGCACACAGATGAATGAATTCATGGGAAAACCTGCAACTAAGAAAAAAATTGAATGTAAAGGCGTACACATTTTTAAATTAGTTGGAGGTAAGATTGCTGAATTACATTTTATGGATGATGATTTCACTATGTTCACTCAACTCGGACGTGAATTAAAATAATTGCATGTCATCAGGATATATTCCATTTTGGTAAGATTTATTTGACTTGCATTCTTTCTTATCTTAACTTTCATCATATAATTGACTTAAAGATATTTTGTTTTATTCATTAACCAATTCCTATTCATATGAAAACAAGAATTATTCTTCTGCTCCTGCTTATTGTAAATTTTTCATGCGGAACAAACAATAAGGCTGTACCTGATGCTCAGAAAGAGAAAATAAAAGGCGAAGTAAAAGAAGTTGTGAATACCTTTTTTAAAGGATGTGAAGAGGTAAATTTTGACATGGCTCTTGAAACATTCCTTGATTCACCTGATTTACTTTATGTTTATAATGGAATGTCTTTCGGTTATAAGGATTGTGTGGATGTTTTCAAACCTATTTTTGGCACACAAATAAATCAGAAAGTCACAATAATCGATGAAAAATATGCAATTCTGGATATTTCCACTGTAATGTATACTGCAAATTGTAAGTTATTAGCAAATTACAAAGACGGTCATTCTGTTCTTGAAGACCCAGCAGTCATGATGTTCACACTTAAGAAAATCAATAGCAAGTGGAAAATTGTTTATGCCGTTGAGTCTTCTGTTGAGCAAGGTGTTAAGAATGCCGAAACATCTAAAGACCTCAACCAAATCGAATTAATAAAAAAGTTCGTAGGGACGTGGAAAAGTGAAGCAGGAAAAGACACATCATTTATTTGGGAAGGGAAATCTTATGGAGAGGGACTGGATGTAAATGTCAGATTTGAAACAAAAGGAAAAATAATAAATGAAGGTAAAGCAGTTTTAGCATATGACAAAAACTCTGATAAGTATATTCAAGCAAGGATAATGAAGACCTCAGGTTCTATACTTGCAGCAATGTGGTTCACTTCAAAAAACACCTGCGAAGGAGTTCTATACAATGATATGTCTAATCCAGAAAATGCTAAGATGAAGGCAATATTTGAATTCATTTCTCCTACAAAATTTACTCAAACTGATAAAGTTCCAAATAAGCCAGATGAAGTCTCAACTTTCACATTATTGAGCAAATAATTTGGAGATATTAAAAATAAAATTATATGCCCTGAGATTATATATTTCAGGGCATTTTATTTTAATTAATGTATTAATATACAAACATATAACTATATAACCATAATATTGCCTCACCATAATATGTTGGATGACACACTTATATATTATGTGGTGAATTAGATTTATTTGACGTTGCCTTTTGGCTGGTGTAACTTGCTTCATATTTCTGACTTACAGTTATTTATTTAATCTATTAACCAAATCTCAATCAAATGAAAAATTTTTGTTTAACAATCTCGATTGCTGTATTATTATTATTCTTATTAAACGGAGTACAGGCACAAACCATCACGACAAAACCTAATCAGGTTGAACTTATGAAGATATTCATCGGCAATTGGAAAGCCGAGTTACCAAAAGACACTGTTTATTATGAGAATATTAAAGCCTTTGGGACGGGATTCGAGTGCTATGATAAGACTGAAGTAAAGGACAAAATGATTACAGAAGAGAAGGAACTTTATGGGTATGATAGCAAACTTGACAAATATGTTGGAGCTGATTTTGTAAAAGGCAAGGATATTGAGATTTGGGCAATATGGTTCACGTCAAATACTAAGTATGAAGGAATGCGCTACTCTGATATCTCCAACCCTGATAAAGCATCATTTAAAGTAGAAGGAGAAATTAAACCACCAGACGCTATTTCTCAAAACTTTATTATGAATGGGAAGGTTGTAATGACATATAATTTTAAAAGGGTTAAATAAAGAATTTAATTAAATCAATGTGCCCCGAAGATATTATTTTGGGGCATTTTATTTTTTATAGAGTATTAATATACAGATGATTGACTAATTTTTTACCGCATCAGTGTTTGTTGGATGTGGCACTGGTAGGCGGCGGAACTTTTCTTCAGCCTGGAGAGATTTCCTTAGGACATAACGGAGTTTTATTCCTCGATGAACTTCCTGAGTTCAAACGGACAGTCCTGGAAGTTATGCGGCAACCTCTTGAAGACAGGGTCATTACAATTTCAAGGGCAAAATCAACTAATGACTATCCTGCAAGTTTAATGGTTGTATATTTGAATGTATATTATATTTGATTGATATTTAATAATATAGTAAAATATAAACTATTTTTAAGTAGTTATAATACAAAAGCAATAGTCTTTAATGACTTAATGATATTTAAAACAGGACCGAATAAACAAATGAATATACTTACAATCACCTTTAGAAATAGATAAGATAAAAGATCCATTAATTACTTGTCAGACGGGCAAAACGCCGGTTTGATTCCGGGAAATCAACACCAGATGCTATGGTAACCAAAATACCTGTTACTATTGCCAGGAATAATGATTCAATATTGGGTTGGAATATGAGTATTCCACTATTAGGAATAACTGAAAAAAATGCTCCAATTAAGATATTAATTATCGCAATCCATTGATATATTCTCATACCTGCCCAATATGGAGTTTGAGCTTCCCCGCGAAATGATTCTTCCACAAATCTGCCTAGTCCGTTTAAAACAAAATATATTCCAATTATAAAAGAAGAAGACATTCCAATGTTGAATAACCTGATTAAAATTAATCCTGTTATAATATTAGTACCTATTGAATAGAGTTGTGTTGGGTGAAGAGGAACACCAGATAGACCTGATATCTTATTTACACGGGAATTAGTATGTGTAAAACGAATCCCAATATTATCGTTTGAAGGTCTTCCATGACAACAGCCCTGAACTAAACACCGAAGACGCCCTATACTCTGGATCCATGGGCCTGCCATTGCAAATGAAGCAAGTAAGGTGTAGAAATTTATTGAAAATATGAAGAAAGCCAATGCACTTGCAACTATTACTCCGATTACACCTCCATAATAACCATAAGGTCTGAGTAATTTCGAAGATCCTTCAATATACTGAGCCCACAGACCAGCTCCAATAATAACAAATATCATTATAATAAAAGCCGCAATAGCATTTTGGCGACCAAGGAAGAAGCCTGCCAGTAACGTTCCTGCAAATCCGGCAGCTCCTCCATAGAAACCATGATTAATTATTCTGACAGGACCCAATCTCCATTCATGCCAGCTATTTGACAGTCGTTCAGATTGCAGGCATATATAGTTCCAGATTTGCAATCTGTAAACAATTATTATGAACATACAAAAACCTGCAATAACATCAAGTAATGAATGACTGCCTGTAGTTATGCAACTCACAGAGACTAAAACTGCCAGAGTATACCATATCCATTTAAAGCGCAAAATACTTCTGCTAAAATATCGTGCAGAAATAAATGCCCAGATAACATGAAAAGATGGCAACGCTCCGGTTTCACCATCCAGTGAGCGTTCAAATAAAATAAGGTGCCCAAAAAATGAGTGTGGGATAAAAACTCTTTGTCTTACGATAAACGGGAATACCAGATAAATAATACCTACGATTATTGTAGCAAACCACACGTCAACTATAAAGGACCTTAATTGCTCCTTAGTTTTTATTATTAGAGGGACAAATAATACAAACAGGTAAGTGAATGAATAGATAACTTCTGAGAATTCCCATATTGGCCAATGTTCCTCAAATGGCAGGTTTGTACAGATTGCGTCCTTTGGTACACCGATGAAAATGAAGGTTTCGTAAACAAGTAACCATGGGACAAAAACATTAAAATATGATAATATTCTTTCATTAAATGATGGTAAAATGTTGGAAACGTCTGGCAGTGTCAGAAACGGTTTATAATCCTGTGTTCCAAAGATAATCTGCGTTCTTTCATTTTCAAATCCAAGAACATATGCAACTATCATAAGGGTAAATAGCGGACTAACAAGCCAGAATCCGGATGCCGATTGGGTAATAATAGATAATCCAAAACTTATCATCACAGCACCGGAATAGATGGGATGTTTTGTAAAAGCATATATGCCATTTTTAACAAATCTCTCTGGTGGAAAAGCATTCATAGCCAATCCATGACCAAATCTCCAGAGATTCCACATACCTGATAAGACAAATACTACTCCTGCAATTAGGAGTATATATCCGAAGAATAAGTTTTCGGGAAGAGGTAACTTAACAATCTTATCAGTGTATTTTGCCCAGAGAATTAAAAGAAAAGGAATTACTATTACAAACAATAAACCGTAAAAAACCTTGCCTGTTATTGCTTCTATTTTCCCCATGTTACAATTTCGTATAATGACCAATCATTTGATAAGACGATAGAATTTTTGCTTAAGGATGTTCTTGCTTTATACTTTATCTCTACTGAATTTAAGATCTTGCGATTAAAGAATATTTTTAACAATTTCATTTTTGAAAATAATCTTGAAAGCTTGCCCTTCCTGATAAGCTGAATCTCTAAAAACTTCAATTGATATATGCCATCACCAAAGACAATTATGTCGTTTTCAAAAATTGCATCATTATATTCGATACTATTGAAAAATATTTTATTTACAGGATACTTTCCCTTCCAGTTAATCCAGATCAAAGTATAAGAATCTGATAAAAAACGGCCCCACCTTAGTTCATCTATAGGTAGATTCCCTGGTTCTATCGGTGAAAACAGCGTTTCCGCATACCCAAATCCTTTATAGATGCTGCCATTATATATTATTTCAGCTAAAGCTTTCGGATGATGGCAATTCCATATTAATTCATTGTTTCCATTGTCTTTATATAACGACCGGGTAATTGGATCATTAGTTCTTTTCAAGCTTACACCAGTCTTTAAAAATTTATTATTGAAATGTATTGTTCCATTAACTACTGGTTTTTTAGTCTTTCTTAATGTAGATTTTTCAGTTGTTAAACCTTCCGCATCACAAAACACCAATCCGGAATAAACAAACCTCATTTTAAAGAATTCCACTTTTGCCCAATAAACTATAAAGCAATTTCCCGGTTCGTCAATACAATCCAGGTATAATTTTTCTATATTGAAACTTGTTTGTTTAATTATAAAAGCTCGTTAAAAACTTAAATTACTAATTAGATTTTCATTTCAATTGAAATCAATCTCTTTGAGAGATTAATTTTAAAACTTGATTAACTAACATCATTAAAAATGTTCTGAAAATCAAATCCTCAAAGTGATTAAAAAATTACCTTTAAAATAATCTGAATGATGAAGATATGTCAAATTATCAATGTCAGCAGAAAATACTTAATGATAACAAAGTTACGATACAGTCATACACGAGTCAATTATTTTTTTAATCCGCTCACCGAAGTCCCTTAATAGGACCTGGCGAATGGAATTAGCACTATTGATTTTCAGTTATCAAGGATTATATCTACCTATATTTTTGAAATAGCTTATTAATGCAAATTATATGTATTTGAATATCAGTATTTTAAATATAAAATCACTTGATTAACCATTTAGATTAATGCTTGTTTATTTAAATGTGTATTGTAATTGATTGATATACAATAAATAAAAAATAGAAATTCACAAGTATTTCTATATATTGCAAAATCCGGTACAGGAGAGCATTTTATTCAGGAATGAAAAAGTATAAGGATTTATCTCTCAAGCCATCTTCTGAATTCTGCCAGCTTGCTGCGACTTACTAATATATCGTCATCTTTTGAACTAACAATTTTCAGCTTTAACCTGCTGCTTGTATATGAAATAATGTCAGATATAGCATTAATATTTACAATATGTTTTCTGCTTATCCTGAAAAATTGTTTAGGATCAGTAAGTTTTTCAATCTGTTCAAGTGAATAGTCAATATCGTATGTCTTTCCTGTATTGTCGAGAAGGAATGTAGATTTTTCGAGACTAAAGAATAAATTTATCTTTTCAACCTCAACAGACCTGATATGCATACCCACGTTTACAACAAAACGGCATTTATAGTTATTGGTCAGCAATTTCATTACCTGGTCAACCTTGTATCTTATAACCTGGTTATATGTATCTCTGAAATTGTTATTAATTGAGGTGAATTTATCTATTGCATATTTAAGGTCGTCAAAACCTACAGGTTTTAACAGGTAATCAATGCTGTTCACTTTAAACGCCTTTATAGCATATTCTTCATACGCAGTTGTAAAAATTACCGGACATGTAATATTTATATAGTTAAATATCTCAAAACTCAAACCATCAGATAATTGTACATCAAGAAATATCAGATCGGGCAAAGGATTATTTTCAAGCCAAATAAGAGCTTCATCGACTGAAGAAATGATTCTGATGATGTCAATTTTTACATCGACCTGGTTTATTAGTCTTTGAAGATGTTCTGCAGCAGGTTTTTCATCTTCAATAATCAGCGTTTTATACATGTTTTATGCTTAAAACAGGAATTTTAACTACGAACGTCCCATTTGAATTTTCAACCAGTACATCTTTATCGGATAAATATTTATATCTCGATTTAATATTTTCCAGACCAATTTTATTAGATACTATTTCACTCTTTTTGGGTTGCAGGTTATTTTTTACAACAACATAACCATCTTCTTCCACTATCTCAATCTTTAATGGTTTGTTTACAGATATTGAATTGTGTTTAATTGCATTTTCAAGGAGCATCTGCAAAGCCATTGGAATAATATATTTATCAGTCGAATCGGGTAAATTTATTTCTATCTGAAGCGAGTCTTCATATCTGATGTGGTTCATATAGGAGACCGATTCAAGCAATTTTTTCTCTGTTAAAAAATCAACCACCTCCTTTTCACGGCTTTCAAGTACATATCTGAAAACATTTGAGAATTCCCTGATAAAGATTATTGCTTTTTGTTGGTCCTTATAAACCAGTGAAGATAAAGCAGTAAGGCTGTTGAAGAGGAAATGCGGATTTACCTGGTTTTTAAGAGCTTCATATTCGATCGCCAGCTTTTCTCTTTTTAGCTTTTCTTCATTTACAGCTGCCTCTTTCCAGCTTTGAAAGAAGTGAGAACTATTGATCAGTATAATACCGGCAAATATGAAAATGATCAGATATTTCAGTCCTTCAGATGTTTTACTTAATAATGTGTTGATTTCCTGTTTTTGAACGACAACAAAAATAAGCCAATTGACAAGAGTCAGAATAAGAATCCCAATTGCAAGTTCAAGAAAGACTGATAAAAAAAACCTGAGATTCGGTTTTGTTAACCATGGAACATGCTTCTCGAGCTTCCACTCGGTATATTCATAAATCTTCATGAAAGGAATACCCATGGATAAAGAATATATCACAAGAAAAGGAATAAACCTGGCTGAAAGAAATCCCTGCGGGTAGGAGATAAGAGCTATTATTATTCCTGAAATGACCGGAATCACTAGCTGCCACAGTGAAAATCTGAAAACTTTAAAGTCGGTTTTTTTGTATATGTCTGAAAGCATAGTACTGATTTAAACATTGAAAGTCAATATGTAATCCGCCGGTGGTCTTGAAGAACTTTCAATATCAAACAAATTTAGACATAAATGCAATTCAAATTTAAACTCACCACAAATTCCATTGATTATCAAAATCCATATTTTAGGTGGGCTTTTTAAGTTTTTTAAGATAAATGAATCTGCTGACATGACCTAAAATTAATAATGTCATGTAGTTTAACCAGATCCAGGGAGATTGATCTATAAAAAATGTCCAGTTAGATTTGTGTCTGTAAATAATAGGTACAATTATTATATATACAACAGCATCAAGCAGGAATGAGAGAATAATCCATAATACAACAAGACGGTTTGTTTCTTTAATTGTTTCGGAAATTTTGCATTTTGCTTTTTTCAGATATGAATAAAATAAATATCCAAATATCACAGGCATCAGAGTAAAAATTGAAATCCACATTAAATAGACATTGATGTAGTATATTGAAAATCCGACAATTGTTGCAATTAAATATCCAATTAAAAACAATCTGAAAGATAATCTGAAATTTTTCATCTGATCAGATCTAAAAACCAGGGGATATAAAATAGCGGCATATATTCGTGCCAGCCAAAGAAGAATGAAAAAAAGATATGAATTGCCGGGCCCATTAGTACTGCCAGCGGTGTGTAAATTAGCAATTCATATCTGGACATCCGCAATATAGCCGGTGGAAACAGGTAAGTAAGAAGCACTGGTATGCCATAAAATATCCACCATGGCAATTCTTTACCATAGGCAGTACGCGCAAAAATCATTCCTACTGCAGTAACGATAATGGTCAGCAGGATTAATTTTATGTATGGACGGGGAGTACGTTTTCGAACAGTAAAAGTGAGTACGGCAAAGTAAACCATCATCGCGGCAAACATGTATACTAAAAACTGATTAATACCATTCATTTGGTTAAATTTTAAAAATTCAATTAATTTTCAAACAAGATCTGATTTTCCCGGAATGACAATTTTGGCCATTAGTATTCTTCTTTTGAGCAAATTTTATCTATCTGCTATTCACTACAAAATAAAAGTTACCAGTCGGTTAAAAATCAGAGACGAAATGCTCCATGGTCAGATGAATAAAAATCCTGGTCGATTAATAAATTATTAGAGTGGTTGTCTGCATCCCCAAACCTTTGCTAAATTTGCCCACCGGCAAATTTTTTACGCTCGGCCCTGTCTTTTGTCTTTATTTTTTCTATATTTGATATTGGTTTCCTAATGTGCTAGTAAACTTAAAATTATGTTAGTCAGAACATTTGCCAGTGCTGTTACTGGTATTGATGCAGTGACCGTAACAATCGAAGTTAATGTGTCGCGTGGTATCCAGTTTTTTCTTGTAGGATTGCCCGATAGTGCTGTGAAGGAGAGCCATCAGAGAATTGAATCCTCTCTTCGTGCGCTAAACTATCACTGGCCCGGAAAACAGGTGATTATCAATATGGCCCCTGCTGATATCAGGAAAGATAGATGACCATACAGCTCTAATGACGAAAAGACCATTCCTATCGCCACACCATACAATTTCTGATATTACTTTAAGTTAAAATGTGGTGAGTTAAATTAATTTGAGTTTAGTTATTTGTTGGCTTAACTTGCATCGTATTTCTGAATTAAAGTTATTTATTTACTAAAACCCAATTTAATGAAAACATTTTTTCTAACTGCAATTATTGCTGTATTCCTGCTATGCAGTACAAATGGAATACAGGCACAAACAGATACTCAAGCCGAAAAATTAGTGAAGGCATTGAAAACAACAGATTGTACCAGCGCCAAAGTAATTGTAACCTCCATTGATTCTGTGGATTATATGGACAGGGATAATTTCAGTTTATTAATGTATGCGTCAGCTTATGGTTGCATAGAAGTTGTAAAAGCGTTATTGGAGAAAGGAGCAAAGTTAGATTTGCAGAAAAATACCGGAGAAACCGCACTAATGATGGCTTCGTCAGCGGGACATTCTGAAGTCGTAAAGTTGCTTTTAGATAAAGGAGCAAAGTTGGATTTACGGAATACTGAGGGAGTTACTGCACTTCATGTAGCTGTTATTAGTAGGCAAATAAAACCTTTGAAAATGTTGCTGGACAGAGGAGTAAAACTGGATTTGCAGGAAAATCATGGTGCGACTGCTCTCTTTATAGCTTCGCAAAATGGCTATTCGGAAGTTGTTAAGCTATTGTTAGATAAAGGCGCTGATTTAGAATTGCCATTAAAAGATGGGACAACTCCATTGATGAAGGCTTCAGAAAATGGGCAGATAGAAGTTGTTAAGTTACTATTGGATAAAGGGGCAAAATTGGATGGGCAGAATAATGAAGGATGGACCGCTTTGATAATTGCTTCTGCCCAAGGAAATACTGAAGTTGTAAAACTATTGTTAGAAAATGGTGCAAATACAGAATTAAAGACTATAGAAGGTAAAACAGCTTTGGATTATGCAAAAAATGCAGACATTGAAGCATTATTTAAAAACATTAAAAAGTAGCAATATGGACACGGGTAAATAAGTGATTTTAATTCAAATCCTGTCACATGAAAACATATTGTTTAATCGTAATGATTGCTGGAATCTTGATACTCAATACAATTGTAATTCAAGCGCAAACCACGGAAGCGAAACTTGACCAAGTCGAGTTAATGAAGCAATTTCTTGGTAGTTGGAAAGGTGAAATGGGCAAAGATTCGATAGGGATTGCTGATTATTTGCCTTTTGGTAATGGCATTGAAGGTACTATGCAAGAATTTACTGAGGGCATACTCTTTGATTCTGGCAAACAACTCTGGGGGTACGATAAGGGACTTGATAAGACTGTCTTCGCAGAACTTTGGAAATCTTCACAAGTGATTTACATTGATGTATTTTGGTTTAAGTCGGGAAATAAAGGTGAAGTAGTTCCATTACAGGATATCTCCAATCCAGATAGTGCTAAATTAAAATGGGAATTTGAATTCAAATCCCCTGATTCTCTTATACAAACTATGATAAAAAATAATAAGGTAGTTCAAGTGCTTAGGTTTACTCGTGAAAAGAAGTGATTTGAACTATTCAACGGAAAGTTTTAACATCATTTGAATGCCCTGATATTTAAATTTTCAGGGCATTTTAGTTTTTATATATTATTAATATACAGATAATTGACAACTATTTTACCGCATCAGTGTATGTTGGATGTTACTATAAATTAAAATGAGGTGAATTTCTTTATATCCCCAACAAAGAAGTAGTTAGTTTAATACATGATTTTTTCAATTATGCAATAACTCTATGATTGTCATAATATATCTACATTTGGCAGGCATACAAATTAATTATAAGCAACCCAAAGTGCTACACAGGAATCACCAAACAGACCAA
>PLLX01000014.1 GCA_003141415.1 Bacteroidales bacterium | reverse complement strand
TAATGGTGTTATCAAAGGATCATCCTCAAGTGATATACTATCGTTCAGTGGAACCGGTATTGAAACCAGAACTAAAACAAGAACGTCAGGGAACTATTTCAAATGTAGTGTTCCCTACCGGGATTGACCGTCGTGACGATCTTGGTTTGCCGGACCGCTTCGATGTTTATTATGGTATGGCTGACAATAGAATTGGCGTTGCGCGTCTTGATTTGCCTGATATTTTGCCACCCGAAGGAATCGCGGACAATCCGGATTCAAAGGTGTGATGAAGTATTTAAAGTGTAATCATTTGGGAAATAAGTAAATGATATAACTCTTTTCAAAAAAAATGTAATACTAATTAAGTTAAAGTTGCTGACTTTTGGAAAAATGACGCTATGGAAAAGAATTTGGTTATAATGATAATATTTGTTTTAGCTTCTATTGCCTTAATAATCTTACTGATTAAAAAAAATCATAAAGACAAAAAAGATTTATTCAAAAAAATGCCNNGTTGAATCTGAATTTGATTCTGTAGATAAATAGATAAGCAGATATGAGGCAAAAACATTCACATACTAAAGTGATCTCAACTTTAGATCATGAATCAAATAGTAAAGACATTATTTATTAAATGTATAATGGTTGTTAAAATTTAAGGGAAATAATTAAAATATAAATTATGAAAGTATTAATAGTGTTAACCTCCCATAGTAATTTGGGAAATACTGGCGAAAAAACCGGTTTCTGGATAGAAGAATTTGCAGCACCCTATTATGTATTAGCTGATGCCGGGGCAGAATTGACCATAGCCTCTCCAAGAGGAGGTCAACCACCGGTTGACCCTAAAAGTGAATCTTCTGATGCGCAAACACCTGCAACTGAAAAATTTTATAGTGATAACGTATTGATAGATAAAGTTGCTCATACGATAAAGCTAAGTGAAGTAAATCAGGCGGATTATGATGCAGTATTTTATCCTGGAGGTCATGGTCCATTATGGGATCTTGCTACCGATACAATATCTATTACTTTAATAGAGGACTTTTATAAGTCCAATAAGCCTGTGGCTTTTGTATGTCATGCACCGGCAGCACTGATTAAAGTTAAAGCACCAAATGGTGATCCTTTAGTAAAGGGCAAGGAGGTTACATGTTTTTCAGATACTGAGGAAGAGGCTATTAAATTAACTGAAGCAGTTCCCTTTCTATTAGAAGACGAACTTAAAAAAATGGGTGCACTTTACAGCAAAGGAGATAATTGGAGTTCTTATGTGAAAAAAGATGGGTTATTAATCACAGGTCAAAATCCGGCATCATCAGAAGCAGTAGCCAGACTGCTTTTAACCGCAATCAATGAAAAGAAATAATTTCGTTGATAAACAGCACCAAAAAATCAGGAAGTGGAAATACAATATTTTAAACGCATTAGGGAAAAAAATAAAGATTATGTTAAAAATTTTAAATGATTTACCAGAAAATGTTCTGGGTGTTTCGGCAGAAGGAAAAATAACCGGAACAGATTATGAAACTGTTTTAATACCTGCCATAGAGGAAAAGTTTAAAACAAACAAAAAAATCCGGATGATATACCAGCTTGGAAACAAATTTTCAGGATTTGACTTTACAGCAATGCTCGATGATGCTAAGATGGGAATGAAGCATTTATCTGCCTGGGACAGGATCGCTCTGGTCTCCGATCATGAGATGATAAATACTTTTGCAAAATTCTTTGGTCATATGCTGTCATGCGAGCTTCGCATATTTAGAAATGCTGAATTGGATGATGCAAAAAAATGGATCTCTGAAAATTAATAAGAGTGAAATCATGGTCATGAAAAAGGAGAAGAAAAAAATATTGAACAAACTTTATATAGAACTGGTAAAGCTGCAAAAGGAGATTATTTCTTCTAACCTTAAATTGCTGGTAATTCTTGAAGGCAGGGATGCAGCTGGTAAGGATGGGACTATAAAAAGAATTATCAAACACCTCAGTCCACGAGAAACCAGAGTTGTAGCCTTGAATAAGCCTTCTGACAGGCAGCAGCTTGAATGGTACTTCCAGCGTTACTCAGTTCATTTGCCGGTATCAGGCGAATTTGTACTTCTAAACAGAAGCTGGTATAACCGGGCAGGGGTGGAGAAAGTGATGGGCTTCTGCACTGAGATGCAATACAAATCATTTTTCACTGAGGTGAAATTATTTGAGAAGATGCTTGCTGATGCAGACTTCATTGTTCTTAAATATTATCTTGATGTCAGTAAAAAAGAACAGGAGAGAAGGCTGAAGGACCGCAAGACCGACCCGCTTAAACAGTGGAAAATTAGTCCAATCGATAAGGAGGCAAAAAAGTTCTGGAAAGATTATTCTGAAGCCAGGAATGAGATGCTGCTGAGAACCAGTTTCAAGCACTCTCCATGGTTCGTAGTGGATGCTGATAAGAAGAATGCAGCGCATATCTCTATCATTACTCATCTTCTAAGTCAGTTGGAGTACCAGAATAAGGATGAAAAGTTATTGTCACATGATTATGAATTGGTTTATCCAGCTACAGCCGAAAATATAAATACTAAGCTTTTTTGATTTAGAATTATTCATTACGGACTATAAAAATCAAGAAAAGATACTTATAATGGAACACGATCACAGCATGCCGAAGAATTACGGACCGAAGCCGTCACACGACGATGTGGCAAAAAAAGCTTATGATATCTATATAAAGGAGGGTCGCCCGAAGGGACATGACCTGCAGAATTGGCTGGAGGCCGAAAATAAAATGCCTCACTCAGGACCCGATCATCATGCTCACATGGCGGCGGATTTCCGAAAAGGGTTCTGGATCTCTCTGATACTGACACTTCCGATTCTTATCCTCTCGCCAATGCTCCAGAAACTGGCAGGTCTGCGGGAAGCAATTCATTTTTCAGGTGACATCTATGTTCTTTTTGCCATTTCATCTGCAGTCTTTTGGTATGGTGGATGGCCGTTTCTTAAGGGGTTATTTGCAGAACTTAAATCTCG
>PLLX01000093.1 GCA_003141415.1 Bacteroidales bacterium | reverse complement strand
AGGAAAATCTTGATTTTGGAAATATAAGCACAGTAATCCATATTGCCGACTCCCTGAAGAAAGTCAACGGTGAAAAAAGGGAGATAATTCACATCGCAGATTCCCTCGAACAAATTGCTGAAAGAATAAGTCTTGACTTTTCTGTAACTGAAAACAAAGTAAAAACTGAGATTGAAAAGCTGATTGGTCCTGTTTCTTCCGGGGAAATGTCAGACTTGGAAGACAATGGCTGGCTGGAATGGAGAATGATCGATGGTGAAAAGAAATATTTTAACAGGTCCGCATCAAATCTTATACTTATAAAAAGATTCTATAAGCAAAAAGATTCATTGCTCCGGGAAACAGAGAACGATCCGGAGATGATCTTCAGGCTAAAACATACCGAACAAGCATTTAAATCTTCTGAGAATCAAAGCGATCCAGTTGTGCCGGTAAATATGGAAGTAACGTACACCATTACCGTTCATCCCGATGTGGTGCCTGATGGAGAGAAAATCCGATGCTGGCTGCCCTGGCCAAAAGAGAGCCATCCCCGACAAAAAGAAGTAAAGCTTTTGAACACTTCAAATCCTGAATATATTATTGCTCCTGACACTGCAATTCATAGTACTCTTTATATGGAAGAGCTCTCAAAAAAGGGAGTACCAACAGTTTTTCAGATCTCCTTTGCGTATGTCTCGAATGCTCAGTATTTTAATATGTCGGGAATTAAAATACTTCCATATGACAAAACTTCATTTAATTATCAGAAATACACCTCAGAGCAGTTACCGCATATATGCTTTACCGATGAAATTAAACAACTTGCTGACAGCATTGCCGGCAGTGATGATAATCCTTCTTCGATTGTAAGAAAGATCTATTTCTGGTTTAAAGAAAATATACTTTGGTCGGGTGCCCTTGAATATTCTACCATGTCAAATATACCGGAATATGTAATTAAAAACAGTAGAGGCGATTGTGGTATGCAGACTTTTTTATTCATTTCCATGCTCAGATACAAGGGGATACCGGTAAGATGGCAAAGTGGCTGGATGATGCCACCTGACAACCAGAATCTGCACGACTGGTGTGAGGTTTATTATGAAGGTACAGGCTGGGTACCTGTCGATGTTTCATACGATCTCCAGAAATCAGGAAACAAGTTAATTAAGGATTTCTATCTTTCAGGAATTGATTCATACAGGCTCATTATAAATGACGGCGTTGCAGGACCCCTTCATCCGGAAAAACATTACCTGAGAAGTGAACCTTACGATTTTCAGAGAGGAGAAGTTGAATGGAAAGGAGGAAACCTCTATTTCGACAAATGGGATTATAATATGAAGATTGAGTATATAAAATAATGGCACTACGGCACAATGGCGTAACGGTATGACAGATATCTAGTTACGTTTTTAATGATTATTTTATGAACTTTTGTTCCCTCAAAAATTCTGTCATCCGTTTAATAGTTGGTAAAAAATTAGGATTGCTTACAGGCCAGTCACACGAATGGTCAGCATCTTTAACCGGGAGCATCCCCACCATCAAGAAATGTGCATGCTGCAAGATGGCCACCTGCCGATCCACCGGCTGCATTGATCCGATCCGGATCAATCCCCAGTTCTCGCGCATTTATCCTGACATACCTTATTGCTGACTTTGCATCCTGAATACATTCAATAGGGCTTGTTCCATGTCGTGATTTCACTCGGTAATCAGCATCAATTCCTATTATGCCCTGGTCACGAAACCATGCAGCATTTGGTATTTGGCCTTCAACATCTCCGCCTACCCATCCGCCACCGGTAAAATATACTATTGCAGATAAAGGTTTTTTTAATTTCCCAATCGGACGAAGAAGGTACATGTACATATCCCCCTGAGGCGTCTTCTTGTAAAGGATCTTTTCAGCCAGTGCAGTAAGATTCTTTCCTGAAAGTTTATAACTCTCTTTAATGTTAAACAGGGATGTGACAGAGTCTTTTTGTTGGTCCCATTGTTCAGCAAGTACAAGATTATTATTATAATGGGCCGAAATACTTCCTGAAATCAGAGTCAGAAAGAGAGAAAAGAATAGCTGTTTCATCTAAATTATTATTAATTAAGATATATACCTGCTATTCTGACACCAAATTTGCAATTTTCCTATGAAGATCTATGCGAATATGCAACATAAAACAGTATCTGATCGTATAATATCACGAAAGCGATGGACATGTAGTTCGAATAAAACTCAATTTTATCCGGATAAGAATTAAAATGAAGATTTTCTTTATTTCATTATTCCTAATATTAATCTCATTAACTCTTCATGGGCAGGATTGTAATATCTTGTCTAAAGCCAATAGCATTGTCCCTGATAAGTTATGTTCTCCTTTATCCGTTAACTGGAGAGTAAGTTATACGGGAGTTAATAATGCAGGGACCAGTGTTCAGATCAGCTATGACTGGGACGATGGGACAACAGATTTAGAAAATGCTGTGAGTCTGGGGGCCGGAGTGTTTCAGTCAATCACAAATCACACTTATGTTTCAACCGGCGATAAATGCAATTACAGACCAACAGCAACCCTGATGGTCAACAGGGTATTATGTTCTTCATCAACTCAGGAGCAAATAGTTACCGTATGGGATAATGATGATCATAATGGTGGTCATATGCATATCAATCCGACAGTATATCCTGTTTGTTTTGGCAACAGTGCAAATGTCCGGTTTCAGGATCTGACTCAGTTCAATTGCGTTCCTCCACAGGAACAGGATGTGCCAAATCTCTATACCCGATGGGTACAATGGATATATGGAACTGACATTACTATGACCGGCCTTCCGGTTACAATTAACGGTACATTGACATCTTTTCCTTTTTCTGGACCCATTATTACTCTTCCCGGCCCGGTTACAGGTTCTGGAGTATATTCAGATATGATTAATGTTGCTAATGATAAATTGATTGGTCAGTATTTTCAAGTGACACTACGAAACTGGAATTATTGTAACCCATATGATGATCTGAATATTCCGGGTCCCCCTTCTGACCCTGTTAATGGTGATCATCCTCCGGTAATTACCACTGCAATAATACTGATTGTGCCTGATCCTGATGCAACTATAACGCCGGTGGACACATTATGTTTAGAGAGTAGTCCGGTTACTTTAAAGGCACACGATTCGGGTGGAACCTGGTCAGGAGATGGTGTCAAGGATAATTCATTCGATCCCGGAGTCGCAGGAGTTGGAAATCATACAGTAAGATATAATATTACAGATGCTAACGGCTGCAGTGCTTCCGATCAGATTACTATTACTGTGATGCCATCACCGGTCGTAAACATTAATCCTGTAGGAACTCTTTATCTTAATGATCCGCCTGTTGCACTGACTGCATCCCCGCCGGGAGGGCCCTGGACAGGGAATGGAGTGACAGATAATATGTTCCATCCTGATTTCGCTGGTTTAGGTATTCACATAATAACTTATCAGACACTACCGGATAATTTCGGGTGTCGGGGAACAGATACAATTTATATTAAAGTTATTATGCCTCCCGAACCAATAGCTTCCTTTGCTCCTGATACTGTCGGTTGTACTCCACTCTTTATACAATTCAGGAATATGAGTGAAAACGGAACGTCTTATTTATGGGATTTTGGAGATCAGATATTCTCATCCGAAAAAAATCCATTTCATACCTATAATGTTCCGGGAAACTATATAGTAAAACTGACAGTAACGAATATTGCAGGACAATCATCTCACAATGGATTAATCACAGTTTATCAGAAACCAACAGCAGTTTTCAATGTCTATCCGACCGAAGTCATAAATAATTCACAGGTAGTAGTCTTCACCAATTTTTCGTATAATGGTGTGTCCTGGCTTTGGAATTTTGGAGACGGAAACACATCTGTTGAAGAAAGTCCATGGCATAAATATGTATCTGAAGGAATATATAAGATTACTTTAATAGTAACTTCAAAAGACGGATGCACGGATTCATCAACATACAAATCACCGATTATCGTGGACTATAAAACAGGGGAAATAAAATTTCCGAACGTATTCAAGTGGAACGGATCAGGTCCAACAGGAGGCTACTGGGAAGATAATCAATTAAATGATAATATTTTCAGGCCATTTTTCACTAATGTGATTGAATATAAATTACAGATCTTTAATCGTTGGGGAACTTTACTTTATGAAAGCTCGGACCTTCAAAAAGGATGGGATGGCTATTTTGGAAATGCCTACCTGGCACTACAGGGAGTTTATGTCTGGAAAGCAGTTGGCCGGTATGCTGATGGTACTTATTTTAATAAAGTAGGTGATGTAACATTTTTACATTAATCGGATCATCGACGATAATACAATCCATACATAACAATTCTAAAGTATAGTCGTTTTATAAAGGAACATTGATCTTACAAAAAGCATCCTGATCTTGTCGTTAATTCAGATGTTATTTGTAAAAGTCTGGTATACTTTTTGATGTTTAATTGGATTGGGGAAAGTTAAATTAATACTTAAAGTTATGAAAAGAAATATTTTAGTAATTGCTATTGTTTTCGGACTACTCGGATGGAGCTGTTCCAAGGTTGATACACAAACGCAAACGCAATCACAAGGACTGAAACAGTCAGTTGAAAAGAATATTGCTGATATTAATACTGCAATCAGCAAAATATCAGAAACCAAAGGCTATCAGATTCTCACTTCTGGTGTTGATCCTACGGCGAAAGTTGTAGTTTCGGAGACTTCGTTTAAAGACAGTATCACACTCGGTTTTATAGCAGGAATTTACGACTATCAGCTTGATACGATTCATCTGTTCCATAATTTTTCTTATCCTTTCAGACTATTTAAAAAGACAGGTACAAGTAATATGATGATAGTCAATTTACCTCAGAAACTGATCTTGCATCCAAAGTATCTTCACAGTTTTATAAAGTCTGATTCGGTTCTGAAAAATGATTTTACAATTTCTGCTTCCAATTATCATTATTATTATACATCGTGGAACATTCTTGATTACAAACTTACTGCAGATCTTACTCTCAATTCAGTGGATTTAGGAAATTTTGATATATCATCAGTTTCAAACGCCTATAATGACCAGTCAAATTCTTCAAAATATACTTTCACAGGTGGATACAGCATATTAACTGCATGGCAAACCGGAGATACAAGTAAGTTGTCATTTGCACTTTTTAAAGATAACAACCCGCTGTTATCAGAGACAACTTTATTCCTGGGGAATTCCTCTCATAAAAGAGAAAAACAATATGATTTAGCTATAGGGAATGTTGAAATAAAGAGAGGATTTGGAATTGATTCAATACAGGTATTTCAGAATGGAGTACTTCAGAAAAAGGCCGGAGCCAAAATCACTGACAGTGCTGACTCTACTGGAACCATATGCAGCAACAGGGATATTCTGCTTATTTTCGATGATGGAACAACAGCCAAATTAAGTACACTGATAGGCCCACCGCTTACACAGTTAAAAACTCTGGTAAGTTCACTTCACGACATGTATTTTGCGGAGAATATTGTGGATTATATTGCAATAAACATTTACTTTAATTCAAGATAATTTTATTGCATTTTTTATTTTTTACATCAGCGCCCTATTCCCTTCTTTTATCCTCATGTACTCACCCCCTTGTATTCCCTCTCTCTACTTCGTAAAGAGGGGGAATTTACTAATAATGCATTAAGCCCCCTCTTTGCAGAGCAGAGAGAGGGTTGTGGGTGAGTACATGTGATTAGAAAAGGGGTTGGGGAGAGGAAGAACAAAAAAGTGATGAATAAGGTTTTTCTAACCAATTAGCAATCTTCCAATCTGAAATACTGAAAACGATAATAACCATGCTATAACGGTTGTATAGAAGACAGTGAAAGCAGCCCATTTCCAGCTTCCTGATTCTCTTTTGATTGCAGCTACTACTCCCACGCAGGGGAAGTATGTTAGAATAAACAACATAAATGAGAAAGCTATAAGAGGGGTGAACACCGTTCTGCCGCTGGAATCTTTTTGAGATTGTATCTTTTCGACTAATGAATTTTTTCCGGCTTTATTATCAGTCTGGAAAATAACCCCTAATGTACTGACAACAACTTCCTTGGCGGCTAATCCTGAAAGTATGCTCACACTTAGGTGCCAGTCAAATCCCAAGGGTTTCATAACTGGTTCTATTGAACGTCCGATAATGCCCATAAAGGACTTGGTGTGCTTCTCGCTTTTTTGCTCAAGTAGGAGCCGGCTAACTGATTCCTCCTTTTTATCTAATGGAAGTTCGGATTTTTCAATCCTTGAAATTTCACCCGTGTAATCCTTTGAAAAAGCAACTGATCGCGGAAAATTACTTAATATCCAAACTATTATCGATGCCAGTAGAATTACGCCTCCGATTTTTTTAAAATACAAACTTGTCCTGAATGATACGTGTTTAAGAATGCTTCTGATTGTCGGCACCCTGTAAGGTGGTAATTCCATCACAAAGGGGATCTCTTCTGATTTGAAAAACACCCTCTTTAAAAATAATGCTGATAATATCGCAAACAAGCCACCGAGAATATAGAGCAGAAAAAGAACAGAACCCTGATTCTTAGGAAAAAATGCACTGATAAAGAGTATATAAACCGGCAATCTCGCACTACACGACATAAAAGGTGTAATAAGCATAGTGATCAGACGGTCCCGGCGACTCTCAATGATTCTTGTTGCCATTATAGCGGGCACATTACATCCAAATCCCATAAAAAGTGGAATAAATGATTTACCGTGTAATCCGATCTTATGCATTACTCTGTCCATAATAAATACTGCCCTCGCCATATAACCGGTATCTTCCATAAACGAGATAAAGAGGAACAGGATAATAATATTGGGTAGGAAAACAATTACTCCGCCAACACCCCCTATTATAGCTTCTACCAAAAAATCCCTGACAATTCCAGGGGTGAGATTATTCGATATCAATTCTGAAAGTTTACCAAACCCCATCTCCATCCAGGATTTTGGATATCCTCCGAGCTTAAAAGTTGTGAAAAATGTGAGCCACATGAAAAAAATAAAAATCGGAATACCCAGATATCTATTTGTCAGATAGTTATCGATTAATTTTGTTTTCCCTAATCTTTCAACTTTGTTAATCTTAAGGGTTTCTTTAAGTGCTCCGGAAATGAAACCATAGCGAAGATCTGTAATCACAGTCTCTATCGGGACAGAAAACATCTTCTCAAGCCTGTTATATTCCTTTCTCCCTATCTCAATTATCTCTGAAGAGTTAATACACCGGGTAATACTTTTTGAATATTCTTTATCATTCTCGAGTAGCTCTATCGCAAGATATCTTGCTGATATGATGTTTGTAAATGGCCTGTTCCCCTCAATCTTTATTCTAGACTGTATTGCACAGATAGAATTTTCAATTTCTGTTCCATAGTTGATATGTATATGTCTTACTACCGGCTCCCGAATCTCATAAACTTCAATTATCTTATCAAAGAGCTCCTTAATTCCTTTCCCTCTTGAGCTTACTGTCGGAACTACAGGCACTCCCAATAACTTCCCCAGAGAAACATGATCGAGAATATCTCCCTTCTTATCAAGCTCATCATACATATTGAGTGCAATAACAATTTGCACGCCCATATCTATCAGCTGTGATGTCAGATACAGATTCCTCTCTAAATTGGAAGAATCGACTATATTAACAACAATATCAGGTTTATTATCAAAAATGTAATTCCGGAGATAGATCTCCTCCGGGGAGTAACTTTTAATTGAATAGGTACCGGGAAGGTCAACGATTGAAAAAGTATAGCCCGACTGTTTGTAGGTAGCTTCTTTAGAGTCAACTGTCACGCCGGCATAGTTACCAACTTTTTCCTTTGAACCCGATGCAAAGTTAAATAGTGTCGTCTTTCCCGAATTAGGGTTCCCGACCAGAGCCACCTGAATTTGTCTTGTTTTCTCTAACCAGAAACCGTTTTCATCTTCACTTATGAGGACTCCGTTAGATGATTGAAATTCTTTTGATTTATGGTCCCTGTCGACTTCAATAAGCTGCGCTTCGCTGTTCCTCAATGAGATATGATATCCCATTATCTTATATTCTATGGGATCTCTTAAAGGAGCTTTTTTAATTACTCCCACTTGTTTCCCGACAACAAATCCCATTTCTGAAAGCCGCTGCCTGAACTGACCTCTCCCTTTGATCTTCAGAATTATCCCCTCTTCTCCCTCATTGAGATCATATAATGTCGTCATCGAATAGTTTCAATACTTAAGAATAACCATAAAACGATTAGAATGTTCAGTATACGACTAATTGGGCTACTGGCTACTGGCTACTGGCTACCGGCTACNNGGCTACCGGCTACTGGCTACTGGCTATTGGCTACTGGAAAGAAAAGCTTATGACTTTCAACTGCACGAATTGCCCGATACCTTATGCCTATTGCCTGTCGCCTTTTAATCAACTTTCACTTTTACCACAACTTTACGAACCGGTGAATTTATTCCGTCTTTTAATCCCGGGCGATGAGCATCGCATGGGAAGAAAATAAAAAATCTAGATGGTGTAGCTCTGTAATTTACTACTTTGTTGACCGTCACAAATTCAATGTCTTTCGCAGCATCATATTGTGTAATAACTTCTTTAACTGATGTCAACGGAGCAATATTCATTAACTCTTTCCCGCTAACTACATACTGGATATCAATGTATTTCCTGTGAGCCTCAAAATTTGCTGTTTCTTCATTTTTACTCATATACTCACTTACAGTGGCAAAAAGGTTATCGCCATCAATATCATAGCGTTTCAACTCAAGCTTTGACAAATCATTATTTTTTAAAAATTTAAATGCTTTTTCCCATCTTTCTTTATTTTTAAAATAAGAAACTGTAAACTCTCTTTTGTTTATCGATGAATCCGGAGTTATGCTCCATCCACATAACCATCCGTTTTCTGTAAACCACTTATTAATTTTTTTACTGCTCCATGTTGCAGGGTCCGTAGAGCTTTTACTCCCTGTCAAACCAAAGAAACTTATCAATACCATAATACTTATGATTAATTTTTTCATAACTAAAGAGTTTTCTTCAGCCACAAAATTAGCAAAAATACATGAGTAATCAAGCTATTGAAAGTAACAGCTGATCATTAACTACCAACCACTAGCTACTAGCCACCAGCCACTAAATAAATTCACGCAGAACTTTAAAAAGACTCTTTTTATCAAAGGGTTTTGAGATGAAACCTGAGCATCCGCATTCAACTGCTTTCTCTCTATCATCGGCATAAGCTGTCTGTGCAATTATAGGAATTATAGTATTTTTTTCGCGAATAAGTTTTACAGCGGTGTAACCATCCATTACTGGCATTTTTATATCCATTAAAATCAGATCAATTTTTCCTGTTGAAAGACATTTTTCAACAGCTTCTTTTCCATTATATGCGTGCAGGACTTCAGCGTTGGACCCCGTAAGAAAGTATTTTATCAGCTTAAAGTTGCTCTCAACATCTTCAGCAACAAGTATTAACTTTTTAACAGGGAATATAAAACAATCCGGAACTTTCTTCTCATAAACCGGTATATTTGCTGCAACCTGCTTTTCATACGGAATTGTAAAATAAAAAGATGTTCCTTTTCCCAATTCTGAAGTAAGCCAGATTTTACCTTCTAAATGTTCCACATAAGCTTTTGAAATCGCTAACCCAAGTCCGGTACCTTCATAAAGCCTTTCCATGGCATTTTGTACCTGATAAAACCGATCAAAGATTCTTGAATGATGCTCAGGTGAAATTCCAATACCCGAATCCGAAACACAGAATTCCAGAAACTTATCTTTCAGAGTATAACAAATCTTAATCTGACCTTTATCTGTGAACTTTAATGCGTTGCTTATAAGGTTGGAAAGTACCTGGTTTAATTTGGTATTATCAGTTAAAATTAATGCATCGGAATCGGATAACCCGGTCTCACAGATCAGATTAATTTTCTTTTCATCAGCTTTAGGCATGAACTGACTGCATAATGATTTAAGTATTTTGTTAACACTTATTTCATTTTTATAAGTTTTAATAAGGTTTGCTTCGATATTTGAAATATCTACAATATCGGTAATAATCGAAAGCAGGTGGTTACTGCTTTGCATAATTACTTCGATGTACGATTCACGGGTCTTGTCATCAATCTCAGGTTCTCCAAGAAGCGCCGAAAACCCGACTATTGCATTCATCGGAGTTCTTATTTCATGTGAAATATTATGAAGAAATGCCGTTTTCAGTTTGTCACTTTCTTCAGCTTTTTCTTTTGACCTGATCAATTCTTCTACAATCTCTTTCCTTTCAGTAATATCATGGCCTATACCCACCAGGCCGGTGATATTTCCATCTTTATCCTGCAAAGGAATCTTTGTTGTTTGTAACCAACGTTTTACGCCCTTTTCACTAATAAATTCTTCTTCAAGGTCAAATATGGGCTTACCTGTTTTTATGATTTTCTTGTCGTCATTGTAACCACGTTCTCCAATCTTACCGGGGAACAATTCAATATCAGTCTTCCCAAGAACTTCAGCCTCATTGACACATCCAATATTCTCTACATCTGCTTTGTTGGAAATGACTTTCCTGCATTCTTTATCCTGAACATAAATCGGGTCAGGAAGGTTATCTATTAATGTACGCAGCATTCTGCGCTCCTGATTGATTGCTTCCTCAGCTTTCTTACGTTCTGATATATCTCGCATGCTTCCGACTATCTTTTCAGGTCGCCCCTGAACATCGTAAATGATCTTTGAAGTAAGAGAACACGGAATTAAGGAACCATCGCGATTCTTTAGGGTAATTGCATAATCATTTAAATAACCTTGTACTTTCAATTCTGATAGAAGTATATACCGATCTTCATGATCAGCATAAAATTCGAACATTGATTTACCGATCAGATCTTCTCTGCTATATTGTTCGTGAGAAAGATAACTGATTGAAGGACTGATATTAATGATCGTCCCTTCAAATGACGTTTCATAATAGACGTCCTGAACATTTTCAAAAATGTTGCGATACATTTCTTCGCTTTCATGCAAGGCTTTTTCTATCTTTTTGCGATCAGTGATATCCTGAAGAACACCAATAACTTTCACCTGTTCACCAGCCGGTTCAATTACAAGTTCAGCCTTCGAATATACAGATCTTATGGCTCCATCGTTTACATGCTTTATCCTAAACTCAATATCGTATGGTTCATTATATTTTAACAGGCGGTCCAAAGCTTCGTCCAGCATGGTACGGTATTCCGGAAGCGGAGATTTCTTTACAATTTCGTATGGAATTTCATGTATTTCCTGGTCTAAACCATATATCCTTAAAGCTTCGTCAGATCCCCAGATTGATCTTGAGGAAAGATCAAGTTCCCAGTTACCTACATGAGCAATGGATTGAGCTTTTTGCAGTCGCAATTCACTCTTTTGCAATTCCTCCTCAGCAGCTTTTTTTTCTTTAGCTAGTTTTGATTTTTTGATAGAGTTGACAATTGCCGGTCCAAGACGGGAAAGATTATCTTTTAATATATAATCATCAGCTCCCGATTTCATACACTCGACAGCGACTTCTTCATTTACTGAGCCGGTTACCAGGATGAATGAAGTTAATGCAGTCTTTTCATTGCGAAGTAAAAGCGCTGTCATCCCGTCAAATCGTGGAAGAGAATAGTCAGAAATAATTAAATCCGGTTCGAATGTTTTCAGGCACTTTAGATAATCCTCTTTGTTATCTACAAGCAACTTTGAAAAAGAGATTTTGCTTTTTTCAATTTCGAGCCAGATTAACTCCACATCGGACTTAACATCCTCCACAAATAATATTTTCAGTTTACCAACCATATTACAAATAGTTTTTTAAGATTAATAAGGATCGTTTACAATTTGTTACAGTGCTTACGAATTCATATCCGTTTATTTCATTCTATATCTACTTATTTCAACAGTATCTATCTATTTCAATCTATTTCAACCTATTTCAACCTA
>PLLX01000256.1 GCA_003141415.1 Bacteroidales bacterium | reverse complement strand
TTGAAATACTTGCAATTCTGAATTGGCTATATGGCTGAGTTTCAATCTTTGATGCAGTATCGGCATATCCAAATCCCCTGGCAAAAATTAGTTTTCCATCTTTGGCTATAGCAATTGAAGCACCTTCAATTGACCACTTTCTCAAAAAAGCACTTACAGTTTTTTCAACACCAGAGAACTCACTACCTGACGAAAAGCTATTTGTCAGTCTGATATTATTTGGTACAAGCTTATCAACAAGGACAAAACTGTTTTCCATTGCCCCCGGGGTAATACTCACCAATAATAACAAGAGTGTAACGAACAATATTTTTATTCTTTTCCCCAAATCCATTTCACGTTTCACCAGACAAAAATAAAAAGTATTCCTATTCACAAGACAAGTTTAGCAAAAATATTACTATTTTAGTTAATAAATCAGGTTTTTAATTAAGGATATATCATATTGTTAGCTATTTAACTTAAAATATCAGTGTAAAGTATATTAAAATAAATATTCTGGCATACGATTTGAATCGGTAAAACAACAGGACACTGTGAAAAATGTTTGTAATATGTAATGGTTGTGCTTTAAAATGAATCAAAAAATTAACTTTGTAATCTATGTTGTCAATGAGGCTACAACACATACGGATTCTTTTTGTACTTACACTATTACCCATATCAGCAGGTGTGTTTTCACAAGTTACAGATCGTGATACAGTATATTATGATACAACTGATTACATTCCAATATCCTATAGAGGGGCGCTGGACTACAACCTGATGATTGCTGCTACTAAAGGATACTCTCTGGAAATTGACCGGCTTATCACGCAAGGTGCCGATATCTTTTCAGAAACTCAACAAGGTGTCACTCCTCTCATTTTTGCAGTTTCCAGCAACCAGACACAAATTGCTAAAATGCTTATTGACTACGGTTCAGACGTAAATAAGGCAACATCACGACTGGAAACCCCGCTTCTTCTGGCAGTAAAAAATCAGAATGCAGAAATTGCTGAAGCCCTGATAAGAGCTGGAGCCGATATTGATGTGACTGACAAGTATCATGCCACACCGCTTCATTATGCCTCAGTATATGGAAACTTTCAGATAGCCGACATGCTCCTTTATTATGAGGCTGCAATAGATAAAAAAACAAATGAGGGATCCACACCGCTCCTTGCATCAATATGGGCCGGAAATGATGATATTGCAGATCTTCTGATTCAGAATGGCGCCAATATGGAGGCAAGAGATAATGAAGGATATACCCCATTTCTAATGGCTGCCTTGAATGGTGATACATTGATAATGCAGCTTCTTTTTAATAAAGGTGCAGACATATATGCAACTAATACATCGAATCATAATGCCCTTGCGCTCACAATAATTTATGATCAGAGGGATGCGACAGAATTTCTGCTTAAAATAGGCGATAAATGGGCCAACCAGGGAAATCATGCTGTAAGTCCATATAGTGTTGCATCAAAATACCGCAGAAAAGATATTCTCAGTATTCTTGAAAACAATAAAATCCCTGGGTCCCTTAAATATGAAATAGACCAGGTGAATATAATGGCCTCCACCAGGTTTTTCCTGCACGATATTTATACAGGGGCTAGTCTTTCGTTCAAAGAACCATATCTGAATGGAGGGATTATTATAGGATGTGATATTAAATTATGGTATACAAAGGTTTTGCTTCAACAGTCTGAACATATGTTCTATCAGTACATGGATAAGGGATCTGTTGTTTATGCAGGATTGTTTAAAGACTTTGCCTTTACCAATTATGCTTTCAAAGGCAATTTTGCATTTTCAACTTCACTAGCTGCAGGATATTCATTTGGAAATCAATTTAAAGGTACTCTTAACACTCTTCAGAATAAATTCATGGCTATTCCGGCAATCTCATTGAAATGGACAAAGAAGGATATTTCATTTTCACTGGGAGCCGATTACATGAATACTGATTTTTATCATATTGGTCCTGTGTGGCTTAGAATCGGTGTTTCATATAATCTTTATTTCGATAATGTTAGAACAAAGGGGAAAATACTAAAGTGGTACTAAATAATATTATGAAAATTACAATTAAAATATTCCTGGTAATTACATTTATTTTCTTCTTCTCATGTGAAGATCAGGGTCTTATTGTCAAATGCCCCGATTGCACAGCCGATGAACCGGCAAAAACCGATCTTGAAGTGAAGACTGATTTAGCACCTATTGGTCTTGAAACACAAATAAATATTTATGAAGGCAATATCGAAGACAGTATATTATACGCCTCATATAAAACCTCAGGAATACAGACTAAAATTCAGGTAACACTGAATAAAAAGTATACAGTAACAGCAACTTATTATATATCTGATAATTATTACATTGCCATTGATTCAGCTACTCCGAGAGTCAGATATGATAAGACTCAGTGTGACGATCCCTGTTATTTTGTATATGATAAAGTAATTGATCTAAGGTTGAAATATACAAGGTAAATTTCTTCTAATCCATCATTTGTTTTATTTTTGACCATATCAATAATTCAATTTATGAAAAAGAGCTTTTTTATTTTATTCCTTATTCCTCTGATGTTATCATGCTCTCATAATGATAAGAAAACAGGTACCGGCAAAAAAGATGTTCCGGACACTAAGAAGGAAGCAATGAATGTAGCGATCGATTATGCAAAGGGGAAATTTAAAGAGTCAAAAGAAACAGTTGCTGCAAATGGCGTTGTTACAGTAACTGACAGCCAGATTAATTATATTATGAATAACAATATCCAGCTGAAATATGTAATTGACCCTGCCAGAATTGTGGCAGGACAGATTGATGATGATACAATTGAAGATGCAATAATCACTATCTCTTTATTTAACGGGCAATATATAGAAATGCCGGAGTCTCTGATTCTCATTAATACAGATGGCAAACTGGTGCTGAACAGGTCAATAGAATCCGATATGAAGATTATGGGAATAAAAGACAGGGTAATAACGGCCGAAATTTTTACACACTCACGCAATTCTCCTTTACGCAATTGTTCAGCTTGTAAAGAGGTTGTAAAATATAAATACAAGATGGGTGATCTCGTAAGAATAGAATAGCTCGCAGATACTATCTGTTCTGTACCAGTTTCCTTTCCATACACAGCGCATTTCGGGCATAGGACTGATCAGGTTAATATTGGCTAGAGGACCGGTGAGATCTCCGGTTTCAATCTGGCATTCTTCAGCAAAGACAATGCACCTGAATCGTCGTGATTCAAATTAAACTAATGATTGAGATTCTTATTCAGATCCCCTTTTTTACTGACCTCAAATACATCGGTTTTTGCCCTGTTGAAACCAGCAACAACCAGAGAGGTATCTCCTTTAAAATAGAGTAATGACTCTACCATACCCTGCAGCAAGATTCCACTTTGAGACGGGCTTAATACATCAAAAGACGGCTTTCCCTTTTCCTGCTTCTCACCCTTATTCAATAAAACTATCCCCTTGTTTGCGTCATAGTATCCGGTAGCCACATCATAAGTATAATCATTGCCTCCAACCAGAACATCAGGATAACTGTCACCATTAAAATCCTGAACAATCATCTTCTTGATCGGTGAAACCTGCAACGCCTTTGGCAGTTTTTCCCACCTGAATTTACCTTTATCATTCCATAAAATGTAACTTGAGGTAGTATTTACATAAAGTTTAAACTCCACTCTTTTCAATATATTTTCATCTAACATATCTCCGATGCCGGCATAGCTAAAAGTGACATAATCCTTAAATTTAATTTGAAAAAAATTTGACTGGGCCTGGAGTTCATCCAGATAATTGACCGGGTACTCAGTCATTTTACCATATCTGTCGGGCCAATAGGCAGTCATAAGCGGATCCAGGGTGCCGTCCCTGTCCAGATCAATTGCATAAATTTGAAGGGGAGACTTATCGCTTATGTCAAACCTGTTATTATCACCCAGATTACCTGCTATATAGTCATCGTAACCATCTTTATTAAAATCCCCCACAGCGAGAGAGGACCAGATCCCTTGATGAGTTTCCAGTTCAGGTATGTTCTGAGGAACAAGTTCTTTCCCATTCATATTCTTAAGAAGCACCAGAGAATTATATTCTCTTGCAACAAGTAAATCTTCCCAACCATCTTTATCATAATCAGTCCAGATTGCATCGGTAACCATTCCAAGGTCTAAACGTGAAGAAGCATTAACAGTCAGTTTGCCTTTATCATTAATAATAAGCCATGAATGGTTAGCATACGGGAACATTCCTTTTTTTACCCGTGAACCAACAAACAAATCCACATAACCATCATGATTAAAGTCGCATGCCCGCACAACTGCAGCAGGAAAAGGTGGAATAGGAAGTTCTGTTCTTATAAAAGTACCATTACGATTCTCGTACAGGTAGTGTTTGTATTCACTTTCCTCTTTGTTTTCATATCCGCCTGCGACTGCTACAACATCATTATTACCATCATTATCAATATCCACTATTGCAAGATCTGATTCGGAAAATTCCTTTTGCGTTGTCAGTCCTTCAAATTTGGCTTCTTCAAATCCGTTCCCCTTCCTTAAAAATACCGTAGTTGGCAATATATTTGTAGAACCAATGATAAGGTCTTCACGGCCGTCACCATCAATATCCCCTTTGGCCATGCGCGGTCCAATCTGTGAAAATTTATGCGGTATTATTTTCTGTGGGAGTCCGAAATCGACAAAATCTGTTTGTTCGTGTACATAATTTATAACATTTTCGCGCTTATTAAACATCAGGTCATTTTTCTTCAAAACTTTGACCACAGCCTTTGAAGGAATGGAATTTATTTCATTTATTTCAAGAGTCTGATTGGCAGCAATTTTTTTCACAGTTGAAGTATAGCGGGTTACCGGCCAGGTAACCTTTATTGAATCTATGGAAATATCATTCCCAAGGCCAAAGTGAACGATCGGATCTACCGAAGATGCATATCCTCTTGTCAGAAAGTTCTCAGTAAACTGGTATTTTCCCTTGTCCCACAATTCAATCTTTGCACCAATAGCCATTGTATTGCCTGTCTTTCCTATTAACTTAATCCTTAAATAATTAGCCTGTTTTTTATATTTTTCAACTGTAGTATTTCTGAGTATAAAAGCTTCGTCATCCAGATTATTTACCACGTAGTCAAGATCACCATCATTATCAAGATCGACAAAAGCAGCTCCATANNTTCACTTTAAACTTTGTCCAGTCTTTGTCTGTTTCATCTCTGGGATAACCGTTTGTAATAATCAGATCTTTATTGCCGTCGTTGTCATAATCGGCAAATAATGGCGACCAGCTCCAGTCGGTCTGATAGATGCCTGCCATTTGACCTTCCTCGCTGTATGGAAGCATTTCGCCGTTCAAAAATCCATTATGCATATGCAGCATGTTCCTTACATACTGGTGCTCATAACCATACTGGTCCTCCAATACATAATACATATAGCTGAAACCATTAACAGTCTGCCTTCTTTTGTAATATGCCTCGGGCAACATATCTAGAGTGAACATGTCAGGATTTCCGTCATTATTAACATCAGCCATATCATTGCCCATTGAAGATCGCGACTGGTATGACATGTACTTCCTGATTTCATTACGGAAGGTACCGTCTCCCTGATTTATATATAACAAGTCGTTGGAATTAAAATCATCTGAGACGTAGATATCCGGATAACCGTCCTTGTTCACATCACCTATAGCCAGGCCCAGCCCAAATCCCTCATATACTATTCCAGCCTTTATGGTAACATCAGTGAAAGTGCCGTCTCCGTTATTATGGTAAAGCCTGTCATTATTAGCGGCAGTTCCATCATTTATTTTCGCACGGTACTTGCTGTTCATCCTTGAACTTACAGTATTATTCAAAATATAAAGGTCGACGTATCCATCCAGATCATAATCAAAAAATGCTGCATTTACGGACCAACCGGTATCGGCAATTCCATACTTTTCAGCCATCTCCGTGAAGGTAGGATCCATTCCATTTTTGGTTCCGTTGTTTACCCATAACCTGTTTTTACGCTTTTGAGGATCCTTATTGGCCGTTGAGGTGAGATAAACATCCGGCCATCCGTCGCTGTTGATATCCACAATTGTAACGCCGCTGTACCACTGATCATTTGTAAGTCCTGCAAAATTCGCTGTGATATCCTTAAATTTAAAATTACCCAGATTCAGATAAACCCGTGGTGAAACCTGGTTGCCGGCAAAAATAATGTCCTCTAAACCATCATTGTTCAAATCCGTAATACCCACACCACCACCATTGTATATGTATTCATACTCCATGAGATTTAAACTGTCGGTCTCAACTATTTTGTTATTAAACTCAATGCCTGTTTGCTTTGAACTTAATAACTGGAACTTGGGTGAATGGGAACAAGAGATTAAAAAAAAGACGCTGCAAAAAAACAATATAAATTTTCTCATGCTGGCTAATATAACGGTTTCATTTATACATTTGATTATATGATTTGAGATTCCTCATTTCACTAACCCTTCGCTTTGCTCCGGGCTTTGGTGCTGGCATTCGATTCTATTCGGAGTCTCCTCACAAATTTGCATATCATGTTTTATAACAATAGCAATATTTTAATATTCCTATTACTTGAGTTGGAGATTCCTCATTTCGCTACGCTTCATTCGGAATGACAGTTCATTTTTCATTTGGTGGTGGGTAGTTGAGGCGGTTCGCCGGGGCGAACCGCCTCAACTACCCTTGTTACCCCCTAAATACCCTGTCATCCCGAGCGAATGCGAGGGATCTCATCAAAGACTTATAAAAATATTCCATCAACCCTGTAAATGTATAAAAAAAGTGGACTACCGGTTCAGGCAGTCCACTTCATAATTAATTAATAAAATATTATCTGTTCTGGGTTATTTTCCCGTTACTAAGGTCAATCTGACGCTGTGGAATAGGATAAGTAGTAGCGTTCGGTCCAATATTTGCCACCGGGCTATTGCCGTATAATCTGACACCCCAACCCATAGTTGACTCATAGGTCATAATTCTTTGCAGCTCAGCTACAGTATTTCCCCACCTGTTAAAGTCAAACCACCTGTGGCCTTCCTGTCCGAGTTCAAGCTTTCTCTCCATACGGAGCGCAACTCTTGCAGCAGCCTGATTGGCAAATGGAGTAGTATATTGGTTTATTACATAATTTCCTGCAGGGCTACCATTAGGCATTGTCACAAAACCAGCAGGATTTGCAGCTCTTGCCCGAATCAGGTTAATATTGGCTTGTCCCAGGCCTGGTGCACTGGTTTCAATCTGGCATTCAGCTTCCATTAAGAGAATATCTGCATAGCGTATCATACGGTATCCGTTTGCTGTATATCCTGAAGTCCAGCTATCAGTACTTGTAAGAGTACCTTCCTGTGATTTTTTGTAAACCTGTTTTTTAGGACTATAAGGCCCTGAATACAACGGTTGACGTATCCAGTCAGCTCCGGTGTGTAGCCCCCAATCCCAGTAGGGAATTCCCCTTCTGCCAACACTCCAGTCCAATCTTGGATCGAGCGGACCTGCATCAGGAACGAATCCGGCATCACTGGTAGCAAAACCTGTAAGCGGATCTTTTTGCGGATTGGCAGCTAAGCCAAAGTCACTTTTAACCGCATTAGCAGGAGTATCATAACTGTTGTCAAGCAGTGGTAATCCGCCTGATGTTCTGAACGAATTCACAAAGTCCTGGGTCGGATTGAAGAATCCGCAGCATCCACCCGGTGAGGCACCGCCCTTATACGGGAAATTCAATACTTCGCCGGCTCCTGCATTCCATGCTCCTGATCCATCATTTACAGAATACTGAACTGTATAAACAGCTTCAATTCCATTGCGGTTTACAATATTATAGATCTCACCGTAAGTCGGAGCAAGTCCTATAGCAGAACCATCCGGCTTGGTGCCGCTTTTAGCAGCCGTAAGAAGTGTTAGAGCACCGGCATAGTCATGTTTACATTGCATCAATGCTTTTGCAAGGAGTACTTTTACAACAGTCCCATTGAATTTGCCTATCGCACCCATATTATCTGGCAGATCTTTACCTGCCGTAAGGTCGGCAATGATTTTGTCGCTGATATCCTCTGTATTGGTAACAGTGGCCGGGTCAGTTTTTTCATCCAGATAAGGAACTTTTGCCCACATTCTCCATGCTTCAAAATGGTACCATCCGCGAAGTGCTGTTGCCTGTGTGATGTAACTGGCAGCCTGATCAGCAGTAATTTTGTTTGCTGTCTGTGCAAGATTAGTTATGGTAATAACGCTGTTACACCTTGAAATAGCCTCATATACTTCTCTCCATTTATAATTGAGGTAAGGATTTGTTGAAGTCTCAGTAAAGGTTTGAATGGGTTCTATGTCAGGCTGGTCGCCCGCATCTGTTCCCTTGTTTGCTTCCATACCCCTTATGGAGCCATATACCCAGTTACTGCTGGTTGATTCCCAACCATCCGGGCTGGTATTCGAGGAAACACCATCGATCATCGAATAGGCGCCTACCAGGAGAGCGTCAAGCCCTTTAGTGTTTTCCAGTAACGCCTGACTCAGACTACCTGTCGGAGCGACGGTAAGAAAATCCTTCTTGCAGGAACCCCATGTTCCGATCACTGCGAGGATTAAGATAAATATAATATACTTCTTTTTCATATTATAACATTATTAAAAATTAAAAAGTCAGATTGAGTCCGAAAATGTAAGTCTTAACAAGCGGGTAGTTACCAGTGTCAGAACCAAAAGCCCGGTCGTCGCCTCCAAGTTCAGGATCAAGTCCCGAATATTTGGTAATAGTGAAAAGGTTCACTGCCTGAACATAAATCCTCAGAGATTTAACATTAATCTTACTCATTATGCTTTCAGGGAACGTATAACCAATCTGCAGGTTTTTCAACCTTGCATAAGATCCGTTTTCAAGATAATAGCTGCAAACCTGAGAGTTTGTTGAGAAATTGGATGTGTTAGATGCCATTGGTATTGTTGCACTTGTATTAGTGGGGGTCCAGCTATCGTACAAAAGAGCGGAACTCTTCTGTCCCTGGAAGGATGGAAAGAAATCGGTCCACCATTTGTTCCAGTTAAAGATATCGGCTCCCTGCGAGCCATAAAGGAAGGCGGTCAGATCAAAATTCTTATAGGTAAATGTCAGGTTAATTCCGTAAGTGAATTTCGGGTTGGGATTTCCTATAAACTGCCTGTCTGCCGGGGTTATTACACCGTCACCGTCGGTGTCGGCAAATTTTAAAAATCCCGGTGCGGCGCCGTCCTGTTTAGCAGAAGAAGCAACATCTTCTGCGCTCTGGAACAAACCAATTACTTTGTAGCCAAAGAATGCAGACATCGGATGTCCTACCTGGTTCCTGTTACCGGTTCCAATCCTGGTAGTTGCGCCTCCATAGTCGAAGAAGTTAACACCTTCGGCAATTTTGTCAATAGTATTTTTATAGGCTGAGAATACGACACTTCCGTCAAAGCCAAGATCGCCCCATTTATCCTTGTAGCTAACTTCTGCATCTTCTCCTTTATTGGACATAGCTGCAATATTAATGTACGGAGCTGCAGCAGCACCTGCAGTTCCGGGTAATTCAGGAGCAAAAAGCAAATTCGTGGTTTTCTTATTATACCAGTCGAATTTGAAAGTGATTTTATTGCTCAGAATACCGGCATCGAACCCGAGGTCAAGAGTTGTGTTGGTTTCCCACTTTGCATCTGGATTTCCGATACGCGTTGCTGCAAATCCCTGGACAGATTGACCTGTTGCTCCGTTTATGCTATAAAAAGTAGTTGAAGGAGAGCCTCCATAGCTATAGAACTGGTTTGCAGCAGATACGGCAAGCTGGTTACCCATGGTACCCCAGGAACCTCTAATTTTAAAATCATTCAGAAAGGTTATACCCTTGAAGAAATCTTCATCACTGATACGCCATGCTGCGGAAAATGAAGGGAATACACCATAACGGTTAACAGAGCCAAACCTTGACGAACCGTCGCGCCGTATAGTAGCGCCTAACATATATTTGTCCATCAGTGAATAATCAGCTCTTGCGAATTGTGATAAAAGAGTCGTTGGTGTATACAAATCGGAACCTGCGGTTTGAATCTGGGATCCTTCATTTAGTGTACGATAATTTGGATCATCAGTGAAGTATCCGCCACGGCTGGCACTCATATTACGTCCCATGTCATATTTTGTGGCTTCATATCCTGCAACAGCAAGAATTTTATGCTGCCCGAATGTCTTATCTAAGGTAAGCTGGTTCGTCCATGACCAGTCGGCACCCCAATATGCATTCTCTGACAAACCATTAGTAGCCTGATTTTCTGAATTTTCATATGAGATCGCGGTCCAGGTATCACCATATCCGGTATTGAAAGTGCCTCCAATGAGGGATTTGAAGTTCAGACCCTGCAGGATCTTTACATCAAGATAGGTGCTCCCGATTACGCGTGCGTCCCAGTACTTATTGTCCTTGGCCCTTATCAGGTTAGCTACCACGTTAGAGGCATTACCTAAACCGCCGGCAATTCCTGTTCCACCATAATCACCTGCGGTAAATAGATGGCCCAATCCTGGAAAATCGGCACCTGTCCAATAAACAGGAATAATAGGTTGTTCCCTGTAGGATCCCATCTGTATCGGGCTGCCTTCCTGCAGGTTAGAAACTCCGAGGCTTGTCTGGTACCTGGCAGTGAAGCTTTCTCCTATTTTCACACGGCTATTTAAGAAACTGAATTCGCTATTGAACCGCATGGTATATTTATTCTGGTTCGTATAAATCACAATACCATCCTGTTGGAAAATACCTATCCCGGCGAAGAATTTGGAATTATCGCTGCCTCCTGAAAGAGAGAGGTCATGGGTCATAATCGGGGCATGTCTGGTAAAGGCTTTCCACCAATCGGTATTTGCAGCCCAGCTGGGTAATGTCGGTGTCGGATTCCCAATCCATCCATAGTTCGGATCAATAACCTGAGCGCCAGATGCTGTAAGAACCGGTGTTGCATCATTTTTGTATACAAGCCACTGGAGATCTGCATATTGTTGCGTATTAGCCAGGCCTTTCGGGCCAGGGCCCGGATCCTGTGTACCAAAGCTCGCGGTGTAATTAACTTTTGTACCCTTATTGCCTCTTTTAGTCGTGACGAGGATAACGCCGTTCGATGCCCTGGATCCGTAAATTGAAGCGGCACCGGCATCCTTAAGAACAGAAATTGATTCAACGTCATTCGGGTTCATTGAAGAAATGTCCTGGGTTGGAACTCCGTCAACGACATAAAGCGGATCATTGTTCTCGAATGAGGCGAATCCTCTGATCCTTACTTTGGATGTTTCCCCTGGTTGTCCATTCCCGGTTACTGTAACACCGGATGTAATTCCCTGCAAAGAGTTACTCACGTTTCCTGTAGGCACAGCCGTGAGTTTGGCAGGTTCAACCGATGCAACGGAACCGGTTAAATCCCTCCTTTTCTGGGTAGTGTAACCTGTTACTACCACTTCCTGGAGGGCTCTGACATCGGAAAGAAGAACCATGTCGATCACTGTCTGTGTTCCGACAACAACCTGTTTGGTTGAATAACCAATAGATGAAAATAAAAGTACTGAAGTCGGACTCGGTACTTTGAGACTGTAAGCACCATCCGGGCCGGTGATCACTCCGATTACCGTTCCCTGAATTGTTACATTTACACCAGGTAAAGGTCCCTCACCTTCAGCAGTGACCTTCCCTGTAACGGTTTTTTCCTGAGCGAAAATAATGCTGGAGGAAAGAACCATGCTTAGAAAAAACAGCGCAATGCGCCGTACACTTGTAGAAATTTGCATAGTCAGTCGTTTTTTAAACATGTTAGTTAAAAGGGTTTATAATATAAAACAAGAATTTTCTTTATTCATCGATTGGTGATAGGTTCACGGGTAACGAAGGTAAAAATAAAATCAAGAATAACAACACTAATTTCTCATAAATTATTCCCGCTTATTAAAAAATTATTAAAAAAGGAGTCAAAAAGGAGTCAAAATCTTGTCTTTAAATATTATACAATAAATTTCCCGCTTCATATGAGGATCGTAATTTAGACACAATCCAAATAATAATTTTGATTTTTGATCTGATAAGCAAAAGAGGTAGAAACAATTTTCATCTATAATATATAAAGGTATATCCTGAATTAAACTGTCCGTTATTTCATACGATTGCTTCGTCGCTTCGCTCCTCGCCGATTCTACCTAATTCCTATAACAACCAGCCACAAACTATCTTGCCTGCAGAGTCATTGCGAGTCCGACAAAGGAGGACGCGGCAATCTTACGGCTTTACACTGGGTTATCTAAAAGACTCTGTGACGTGTGCAAGGTCCCTTGTCCCCATAGGCGTCAACTTAAGCTTTGGGGATGAATGAGATACTGCATAAAAA
>PLLX01000081.1 GCA_003141415.1 Bacteroidales bacterium | reverse complement strand
GGATATTTTTTCAGATCATCAATAATTTCTGAAGCTTCATTGAGATCTTTAATAATTAAATCGATGGTTGAGTTGAAATCCATACATTTAGATGTTAATATAACAAACCATTTTCTTTATTTTGTAAAAGTAACGATTATTCAGCAAGACATTGATGAATAAAACTACAAATTAAGTTTTGACAGACATTGATTAGAGATGGACTTTCTTGAAAATTCAATAAGAGTAACCGGGAAAAAAGGATCTATCGAGGTAATAACGGGTTCCATGTTTTCAGGTAAAACTGAAGAATTGATCAGAAGGTTAAGAAGGGCCCAGTTCGCAGGACTAAAGGTGGAAATCTTTAAACCTTCACTCGATAAAAGATACTCAGAGACCAGAGTCGTTTCACATGACGACAAATCGATCATTTCAACTCCGGTAGATAATGCCTCTGCAATTTTACTCTTAGCGGGTGATGTTGATGTTGTCGGAATCGATGAAGCTCAGTTTTTTGACGATTCAATAATTGAAGTATGTAACACGCTTGCTGATAATGGTATCCGGATAGTGATCGCTGGTCTTGATATGGACTTTATGGGTAAACCTTTTGGTCCAATTCCTGCACTTCTTGCTGTAGCAGAATATGTTACAAAAGTACATGCAATATGTATGCGATGCGGGAATCTTGCACAATATTCCTTCAGAAAATCGGAAGATGCTCAGATTGTGCTTCTCGGTGAAAAAAACCTTTATGAACCTCTTTGCAGAAATTGCTATAATGAAGCTTTAAATAAATAATAATTGAAAATAAGTTCATCAGATATTGCCAAAATTGTAAACGGTAAGCTCATTGGCCCTGCTGACCTTTATGTTACAGAAATTGTTACTGACACTCGTCAGTTAAGTATCACAGATGGTATTCTTTTTTTTGCATTAAAAGGGAAAAATCATGATGGTCACAATTTTATTGACAGCCTGTACGAGAAAGGTATCAGGATTTTTGTTGTGGAAAAGCTTCCTGGAGAGATCGAAAGATATAGAGGGGCGGCATTCATAGTTACCGTTAATACGGTTGAAGCATTACAATTATTAGCTTCTTTTATAAGAAAATCCTTTCATTCACCTGTAATAGCAGTCACTGGCAGTGCTGGCAAAACCATTGTTAAAGAATGGCTGGCAGATATCCTTGGCCTAACAACTTCTGTTATCAGAAGCCCGAAAAGTTATAATTCCCAGATTGGAGTACCACTTTCAATCCTGAAACTGGATGACAAATATAAGCTGGGAATATTTGAGGCAGGCATATCATTACCTGGGGAGATGGAAAAACTTCAGCAAGTCATTAATCCTGATATTGGTGTAATTACAAATATCGGCGACGCCCATAGAGAGAATTTTCCCGATAATAAAATGAAGGCAGAAGAGAAGCTTAAACTGTTTATAAATTCCTCTTTAATAATATATTGCAGCGATCAGGAACTTATTCATCAATCAATCCTGGACAATGAAATTTTAAGAAAAAAGAAACTGGTTGACTGGTCCTGTGAAAATGAAGGAGCTGCGATTTTTGTTAAAAAGAGTTCCTTGCAGCGAAGCAGTACCAGCATCCTGATGAACTTTAACGGTATAAAAAACTATTTTGAAATTCCCTTCACCGACAGGGCTTCAGTTGAAAATGCAATTACTGTTGCTGCTGTATGTCTTGCTTTGGGAACACCATATGAAATTATTTCCAGAGGGATTACGGGACTTGTCTCAGTAGCTATGAGGATGGAGTTGAAGAGTGGCATCAATAATTGCCAGCTTATCGAGGATTACTATAATTCAGATCCGGGGTCGCTAGGGATGGCTCTTGAGTATCTTAAATCTCAGGATGGCAGGGATACTACACTTATACTTTCTGATTTTGTTCAGAGTGGAAGAGATGAAAAGGATTTATACGGTGAGGTCGCAGGTCTGATAAGGAAAACCGGTATTAAGAAGTTTATCGGGATTGGGAACGCACTTGTAAGAAACAATGCATTATTTGATGATGGAGCCAGGTTTTTCTATTCAACTGATGAGTTTATCAACAGTTTGAATAATACTGATTTCAGAGATGAGATAATACTTCTTAAAGGAGCAAGGATCTATGAGTTTGAGAAAATAGGAAAACTGCTTGAACAACAGATTCATCAGACAGTTCTCGAGGTAAACCTGGATGCCATAGCTCACAATCTTAATGAATTCCGCAGACATCTGAATCCGGTTACCCGGATTATGGCAATGGTCAAAGCATTTGCTTATGGTGCGGGACCGGCTGAGATATCAGCATTGCTTGAGTACCAAAGAGTTAGTTATCTGGCTGTAGCTTATGTTGATGAAGGAGTAGAGTTGAGAAACTCGGGCGTAACATTACCGGTCATGGTTATGAATCCTGATCCTTCCGCATCAGAATTAATGATAAAACATTCTCTCGAACCTGAAATATATAGTCTTTTATCTCTTGAACGGTTTGCAGCGGTGGCTTCAAGACACGGACTGATCAGCTATCCAGTTCATATTAAAATTGATACAGGAATGCATAGGCTGGGATTCATGCCGGAAGATATTGATACATTGGCAAAAAGAATTAAAGAACTGGAGTGTGTAAGAGTCGTTTCTGTTTTCTCACATCTTGCAGCCAGTGAGGACGCTGACCTGGATCATTTTAGTCATCATCAGGTGGCAGTTTTTTTAAATGCGGTTAAACAGATCCATGACATTATTGGATACCCTTTTCTTCGTCATATTCTTAATTC
>PLLX01000250.1 GCA_003141415.1 Bacteroidales bacterium | reverse complement strand
CATGTCCTTGAACGGGAATACATTATTCAATTGAATACCATTCTGGGATATATGTTTATGCAGAACATCGCTTCCTGTTACATGGATCTGCTGCCGGGTAAGTTCTATGAGATGTCTGATTATGCCCAGCTCTTTTACCGGTTATTCATTTTAACGTATTTCCCAAACAAGAAAAGCGGGAAAAGCCCAAAGAATCCAATTTCCCTTGAAGAGATAAGAAAAAGACTTGTTCTAAAGACACCTGACACATACATGGTGAGAAAAACAGTGAGCAGAATATTGAGTGAATTGGAAGATTATAATTTTATCAGCGCCCCTAAAGAAGAGAAGATATACGGCGCATACATGTACAGCTATAAGAAAAATACATGGAAAGATATTACCGGAGAAGATGAAACCCCGGAAACTGATTTGGATGATATCGGAAATTGAAATGGTTAACCTCGGTAACTCAATTGGTGTTTTAGCGAATATATCCGATTCTCATTTGAAAATAGCACTCTAAACCATTGAGATATAAAAGCAATTTCTCTATTAAATTAATATAATTTAATTATGGAGATAGAAGTGGACCATGCTAAAGCAGGTCCATTCTCTCCCCTAAAAATGAGAAAGGAGCTTATTATCTATGAGATAATTTATGAGAAATTCCAAGATAAGAAATATAAATTCAAGGAAATAAAATAGAAGTTATTTTGAGTTAACCACATTATCAAGGGAACTGAAATTTCAGAAGTAACATAAGGATATTGGTCTTAAGTAGGCGAAGCATATTTCAAGAGAAAGACATTGATTACTTTTTATTGGAATAGAATTTTCAAGAGGTAGATGTTTTAACAGGTGGCAAGAATTCAAATTAAAGAATTCTTTGTCCTTAAAAAATATTATGGAGGAAAAAAAAATGATAAAGGATAATAATAAAAAAACTTCAAAAGTAAATCCAACGAATAAAGCATACATGAACAGTTACGATTGGAATTATCTTGTATTAGAGGCCGTTGACTATGTTGAACAGAACTTTTCATCCCCAGCCGAAAGCAGTGATAGCTGGAAGCATTTTAAAGGATTCTGTTCGTTAAGAGGCCTCAACTGGAGAGTGATTAAAAAGATGGTAGAATATTCTATTGCTCAATCCTTAAATTCTGAAGCTGATCTTATCGGGCATGAAGCATTTAGACCGTTTGAACTGAAAACAGATAAAATTGACGAGACAACGACAATGAATGTTTTAACAAAAAAAGAGCCCCTTGAAATCTCATTTGATTTTAATGATCAATCGCCAAAAGAGTTTAACCTAACGGCTGAAGATTTTAATTGGTGATTTTTATAATGAAACGAAGGCAAAAAATAATGTAAAGCCAGTTGACTTATATTTCGATATTGATGGCAACTTTTAAAAAGCTCAGCACACAGCTATTGGTAAATAATGCGCAAGTAATATAAAAGGAATAAACAGGTGAAGAAATGATACGGAATACTTTTTGTCATATTCAAAGAATAGGAACAGTAACCGAAACTAAATTATGGAACTCTGGGATTCATGATTGGGATCAATTTAACCAATCACCAGAAATTCCTCTCTCAAAGNNTATCCAGCATCTTCCGGTAAATCAGTATTGGCGGCTATTCCCTCACTTCCGTGGTGCCATCGCTTATGTTGACATTGAGACCACCGGCTTGGAAAATTGGTGTAATGAAATCACAACAATTGCACTTTATGACGGCCAAACTGTTTATACCTATGTCAACGGGCAGAACCTTAATGACTTTATGCGGGACATTAAACGATATAAAATTATCGTCACTTACAATGGAAGGTGCTTTGATGTCCCTTTCATTAAACAATATTTCGGAATACAATTGAACCATGTCCATATTGACCTCCGGTATGTGCTCAAGAGTTTGGGCTTATCCGGTGGTCTTAAGGGCTGTGAACGACAGCTTGGAATTGATAGAGGCGACCTTAGTGATATTGACGGTTACTACGCAGTGATTCTATGGCAAAAATATAAAAGGACCGGAAATGAAAATACACTCAAAATGCTTCTTGATTATAACAGCGCTGACGCAAGAAATTTAGAGACCTTATTGGTGATAGCTTATAACATGAAGCTTAAAGATACGCCATTCTATGATACCAATAAAATACGGTCATTCAAGACGAATCAGTTATATTGAAAACATTGTTAGCGTTTTATTTGTGATATATATTTTCATATCATATTAAATAATTTTATGGGAGGTGTTAAAGATGGCTAAAGGTGAAGGTGGTCACAAATATTATCCGCATTGTTCGAAAACAGTTGAGACAAGAGTGTTACCGGGAGGATATTCAAATATAGAATTTCGTGGTATTTCCGCAAAAAGACGTCATATCATTTGTGGAACGGATGAACATGGAAGCAATGGTTGTGGAACAAAATGATATACTTTGGAAATAGAAGAGAATGCGTTAAATGCACTATAGTAAAACAGATTGAACATATGTCAATCAAAAAAATGGTAAGAAGAGAGCTATAGTCGGCTGCTTCTTCTGGTTATATTGGAAATAGCCGCTGGAACCTTCCTGGACTAACCTGGGCGAGAGATCCCTGGTAATGGTTATATTGGTATGGGTAAGAACAGAAACGGCTGCNNGATGAAAGGTGCATTTTCTGAGAAGACGATTGTTCTAATGAGTGGGAGGGATTTGTAATTTCCTGAAATCCTCAACCAGCAAGGCCTCCGAAACTATGAAGGTTTCAAGTGGAAATCGATCATATGGTAGCACACAATTGTCATTGACAATATACCTTATAGATACTAACATTTCGGAAATTGCTGCTTGCAGTAGATCAAAGACCCCAAGGGACTTTTAGGGCGTAGGCAAATTTGGAGGAACAATGACGCCAAA
>PLLX01000039.1 GCA_003141415.1 Bacteroidales bacterium | reverse complement strand
TAAGTTCTTTTCACTCTCACTTTTTAAAAAGGGAATCCCGGAGGACCATTATCGGTCTTTTTTACTGTTGTTTTAACATCCTTGTCACCAATAGAAATAACGACCTCATCTCCATCCTTCAAACCTGAGAGAATCTCAACGCTTGTTCCATTATCGATACCAATTTTAACCATATTGGGACGGATACCCATTTTTTCATCCTTTACCCAAACTGTTTTGGTTTTGGGATCGCTGTTCATCGCACTTAACCCGCCTGCAGGCATTCCCTGCGTTTCCTGTCCTGCTGTTGTGTTCGCAGTATTGGCAGGCATGCTCTGAGGCATTCCTACGGTACCTGTTGGAGCTCCAGCCGGCATCTTCGACATCGAACCGCTGGCACGCATCTTTTCAAACATCTTCAATAAGTAAGCTTTATCGGGGGTAAAACGTACTGCTTTCCCGGATAGTAACAATGTGTTTGTCTTCTCTTCTACATAAATTGTGGCGCTTGCAGTCATCCCCGGCATAAGCTTTTTCTCAGGATTCGGAGCATTCAGTATTACAACATAGGTCACAACATTATTTGTTGTCACTGGCTGTAACCTGACTTGTGAGACCGTACCTTCAAATTTCAAATCGGAATATGCATCAACTGTAAACTCAATACGTTGTCCATTTTTTACCTTTCCAATATCAGCCTCATCAACACTTGTCTGGACCTCCATTTGTGTCAGGTCATTTACTATGGTAAAGAGTGTCGGTGTGCTAAAACTGGCAGCCACGGTCTGGCCCTCTTCAATGGCCCTGTTAAGTACAACTCCGTCGATAGGGGAAGTTATGGTAGCATATTCCAGGTTCACCTTAGCTCTGTCCAGTCCCGATTTAGCATTGGAAAGGGCGGCTTTGGAATTTTCATAGTTGTAGAGTGCCTGATCATAATCATTCTGTGCTATCAGCTGCTTATCGTAAAGGACTTTTAACCGGTTATATGTCGCCTCTTCGAAACGTAACTGGGACTGTGCCTGATCGACTGCAGACTGGCTCTGGTCAAGTTGTGTTCTCAAAGGTGTCTCATCAAGTTTTGCCAGCAGCTGTCCCTGCTTCACATGATCGTTAAAATCAACATAGATATGCAGAATTATTCCTGAAACCTGGGTACCCACATTAACAGTTTTTAAAGCCTGAATTGTACCTGTGGCAGTAACGGTATTGCTGATGTTACCCTTCTCAACTTTGACAGTGTTGAAGGCAACTGCAATTTCCTTTTTTGAAAAGGGCTTAAGTGCCAGAACAACAGCAATCCCTATAACCGCAACTACTGCAATAATAATTAATGTTTTCTTTTTCATGATCTTAAATATTTATCTTCATTTTACTTATAGCGATAAAGGAATTCCCATATAAAAATCGAGGATCTTATAACTGACTATTAAATTGTATTTTGATTGCAGCAGTTCGCTCTCTGCTACTATCAGGTTGGTTTTTGAAACAAGATAATCGACTGAGTTTATAACTCCCTGTTTGAATTTTTCATCTGACAGAACTGAAGCTTCAAGTGTTGCAGTGTAATTCTCCTTGCTTGCTTCATACTTAATCTGAGCTGAACTTACATCAACACAAGCCTGTTCAATATTTTTCCTGAGAGTATTTCTCGTATCAATTTCACTCAATTCCGCATTCTGATAGCCTATTTTTGCAACTGCAATGCTGGTTTTAACCTGTTTTTTTTGATAAATAGGAATTGAGAGAGAGAATCCTACCGAAGGATAAATTTCATTATTTATCTGGCCAAAATAAGAACTGCTAATAAGGCTTGTATAACCAGAACTGATTCCTGCACTGGCTGCCAATGTAGGGAAAAGTCCTGCTCTGGCAACTTTCTCATCATAAGAAGCTATTTCTTTATTAATTGCAGCATTTTTGATTTGTGGTTTGATTCCCAGCGCTAATTCATAAACCGATTTAACATCTGGTGTCCTGTTCTGATTTAAAGATTCAGTAAGATTTGGATGTGCAATTTTAAAATTATCTGTAACGGGAAGTTCCATTAACTGCTCCAGAGTTACCCTGGCAATTACAAGCTGACTCTGTGAATTAGCAAGGGTAAGTTTTTCACTTGCCAGTTGCGATTTAACCTGTGCGTAATCCGTTTGAGAGATTGCCTTTAGTATCAACCTTTCTTCAGCAAGGTTAAGCTGACTGGCAGTTGAAACAATCTGCTTTTCACTATTATGGACTTGCTCTTCGGCATATAATATCTGAAGAAATGCGTCGAGAATATTCAGGCTGATTGATTCTTTTGTAGTCTCGAGCGAATACTTGCCACTTTCAATACTTAGATCAGCCTGCTTAATAAGGTTTGTAAGCTTTGAAGCATTGAAAATTGTAACTCCCGAATTCACAGAATAACTTGAACCGTTACTTCCTGTTAATCCCGATCCTGCGGTTGCAGTGCTTTTTGTCCAGTTAAAATTCTGACCGATTGAAGCATTCGCTGAAGGGAAGCGTTGCGCTTTAGCCTGTTCGGAATAAACCTCATACTGATGGTTTGAGAGTTCGCTTTTCCTTACCTGGATATTACGGTTCAAGGCATAATCGATACACTTTTCAAGGGTCCATGTACTATTTTGTTGTGCGAGCGACAAGGACATGCCTTCGCATATCCCGACCATCAAACCAAAACTTAATATCAAAATCAATTTTCTCATAGATCTTTTCAATTTTGGGATAAATGTACTCGCCTGGTTATCCATGAAAAATTTAATAGAAGTATTGACCTATTTTACCGACAGATAATGGAAATTAAGGTATGGAAAGAAACATGAATTTCATTTCTATTGCATATTTCACCCCTAAATCCCCCAAGGGGGACTTTAAAATTCAAGAAAGGTTTCCAGGTTAATCATAATAAAAAAGGGACATGTTATGGCATGTCCCGTTTTAAAGCAATCAGATAAACAATATTAATTCACATCAGCTACCGACGCTTTTATCATTAACAGATTTGCTTCAAGGCCATCGAGGTAAATAAGAGCCCAGGAAAGAGGGACAAAGATATTCCTGCTATAGAAATTCAGGGCGTCATCCTTCCCTTTTTCTTCATCCAGATCCAGGATTGAAGGCAGAGATTTGGCCACATCTTCAAAGCCTTTGGTTTGCTTCATCAGATCAATAAGCTCAGTGATTGCCTTGTCGAGCTTCATTCCGGGGGGCATCTCACCGTTGTCGGCCAGTATTGATGCAGCCGTATTTATATTATCAGGTCTTACCAGATTCCCTGGATCTTTCTTCCACTGCTCCCGGGTCATTCCTTCATGTTTTAATATCAGATCCTGGTAATCGTTTGTAATCTTGATTACCTCATCAATTTTCATATTCACTACTGATCCATTGATAATTATCGGGAGTTGTGCGGCGGAGGCTTCTACCTTGTTATAATCCCTCGATATGTTATAACTGTCATCAACGCTTTCTTTTGATACATTTAATGAAAAAAGTGCTGAGAATACTGAATTCAGTGCCAGCAGAATGAGGACAAAGACCGTATTGTAAATATTGAAATTCTTGTTCTTTGAAGTAACAATCAGAAAAACAGGAAGAAATACAATATATGGGAAAGGAAGTGCAATAGACAGCCCAACCCCCGCATAGGGCCAATGCTGAATTTTAAAAAGCATTCCTATGAAAACAACAAAACAAGTAATGTACGTTACTATATAAAGTACCCTGTTCTGAGCATTGCCTTCAGCTTTATAATTATTTATCAATGCGGCAGGAAAGAATATCAGGACCAGTATCAAAGTCCCGGCAGTAATCAAAATTTGTGCCATTGGCCAATGCTCTACTTTCAATATTACTCCGGTGGAAATGATAATAGCCGAAATAACTCCGAGAATATATATCTTTTGCTTCATGATCTTATGTATTTGATGATTAATGTCTTGCAATTGTATTTAATACACATGATTCAACAGTTAGCAGCCCGTTTTTCATTATTTCAAGTGAATGAAGTCCTGACATTAAAGACATTTCACCTTTATCCGGGTTTCCATCAGGCAAGAATGTTTCCGTATCAAGCATTTTTTTGTACTTCAACAAATCTTCTGCAGGAATTATGCTGGCTAAATAGCTTTCGTATTCTGCCATTGAAGAATTAAGTTCCTTACGGGTGCTGCAGCCAGGCATTAGAAAAACCTTTGCAGGTCCGGGGTCAAAAGGTCTTGAAAGTTCCCTGTACAATATTTCCTGACCGGTTT